>JAEEHO010000005.1 GCA_016280845.1 Paludibacteraceae bacterium
ACCACATCACCCTGCTCCACCTTGAAATCAATATCTCGCAACGCCCACACATACTCCGAGTTGGCTTTAGTCGAACGATCGTTAACATCACCTATCTTGAGGTACGGATCTTCCTTGCCCAAAATAGACGTTTGCCACCAACGATTGAGGTCATGGCTAATGGTCCCGGTACTTACAAGACCGAGTCTATACTGTTTGCCTACATGGTTAAATTCTATCGCTGTTGCCATAATTAATAGGTTACGGGTTATAGGTTACAGGTTACAGGAGAACAAAGCCGGCGAGCACGCAAACCCGACATCAATCTCGCTTCTTGATCTATTAATGTCATCATTGTCTCCAGTTCTTCTTCTGAAATATATTTTAATGCAGACGCTATCTCCAACTGAGTTTCCACTTCCATCAGCGAACCATATGCTATCTCTATAAAATGAACTTGTTCTTTTTCTGATCCACGTCCAAGTCCTTCAGCGACATTAGAAGGAATAGATATAGAGGCTCTCCGTAACTGGTCACAAAGTGCATATTGTTCCTCTTTGGGAAATTTCCTAAGTAACTCATATACACCAAGTACTAATTCTTTCGCTTTCGTATAAACTTCCAGTTTTTTATATTGTCTCATGTAACTCATAACATTCTCCTATCACTAACGTTCTGTTTTCTGTCACCTCTAAGTCACAATGCGGATTATCGTTCGGCGCGGATGGGGTTTTCGAGGAAGTCTTTGTATGCCAAACGGATTCCATCTTCCAGTTCTGTCTTGTAGGTCCAGCCGAGTGCTGTGGCTTTGCTTACGTCAAGCAGTTTGCGTGGAGTGCCATCCGGACGGGTACTATCCCACTCTATGCGGCCTTTGTAGCCCACCACTTTTGCCACCAATTCGGTCAGTTCCTTAATGGTCAATTCCTTGCCCGTTCCGGCATTGACGGTCTCGTTGCCGGAGTAGTTATTCATGAGGAAGACACAGAGGTTAGCCAAGTCGTCCACATAAAGGAACTCACGCAACGGCGAGCCTGTTCCCCAGCAAGTCACGCTCTCCGCTCCGCTCTCTTTGGCCTCATGGAAACGGCGGATGAGTGCCGGCAACACATGGCTATGCTCCGGATGATAATTGTCGTTCGGGCCATAGAGGTTGGTCGGCATGACGGATATATAATCGGTGCCATATTGGCGGTTGAGGAACTCGCAATACTTGAGTCCGCTAATCTTTGCCAAGGCATAGGCCTCGTTGGTTTTCTCCAATTCGCTAGTCAGGAGGCAGGATTCCTTCATCGGCTGTGGCGCCATGCGTGGATAAATGCAACTGGATCCGAGAAACTCCAGCTTCTTGCAGCCATTCTGCCATGCCGCATGAATAACGTTCATCTCCAGAATCATGTTGTCGTACATAAAATCCGCCAAGGCGTTTTGGTTTGCTACTATTCCACCGACCTTAGCTGCAGCGAGGAAGACATACTCCGGTTTCTCCTGTGCGAAGAAAGCCTCGACCGCATCCTGACGGCAGAGGTCAAGTTCCTTGTGGGTACGAGTGATGATATTGGTATATCCCTGACGTTGCAGTTCACGCACGATAGCCGAACCGACCATTCCGCGGTGACCTGCTACATATATTTTGGAATGCAATTCCATTTGAGATTTTATATTTGATATTTGTTTATTTACTTATTTTTTCTTTCTCCAAACACTCGTTCAAACTCATACGAGAGTCATACGGGACAGATACGGGACGTTACTTGTCTATTCCTTTCTCCAAATACTCGGCCAAGTTCATCTTGCGTATCTCGGCAGCCGCATTGTCTGCGGCCACTTTCTTCATGTCGTGTGCCACCATGAGTTCGACGAGTTGTTCGAACGAAGTGCTTTGCGGATTCCATCCAAGCTCTCGTTTGGCCTTGCTCGGATCGCCCAACAGGTTGACTACGTCGGTGGGACGATAGAAATCCGGGCTGACAGCAACAACGGTCTTGCCCGTCTTCACATCAATACCCTTTTCGTCAATACCTTTGCCTTCCCAGCGCAGTTCGATGCCGGCATGGCGGAAGGCGAGTGTTGCGAACTCACGAACCGAGTGTTGCACGCCGGTAGCGATAACGAAATCTTCCGGCGTTTTATGCTGGAGGATAAGCCACATGCACTCCACATAGTCTTTGGCATAACCCCAGTCGCGCAACGAATCCAGATTACCCAGATAGAGGCAATCCTGCTTGCCCTGCGCTATGCGTGCAGCGGCGAGTGTGATTTTGCGCGTGACGAAGGTCTCGCCGCGACGCTCGCTCTCGTGATTGAAGAGAATACCCGAGCAGCAGAACATATCGTACGCCTCGCGGTACTCCTTGACAATCCAAAAACCGTAGAGTTTGGCTACGGCGTACGGACTATAGGGATGGAACGGTGTTTCCTCGTTCTGGGGAACAGCCTCTACCTTGCCGTACAATTCGGACGTGGAAGCCTGGTAGATACGGCAGGTCTTCTCAAGATGATTGGTACGCACGGCCTCTAGCACACGCAGAACACCGACAGCGTCAACATCGGCTGTGAACTCAGGCGCGTCGAATGACACCTGGACATGGCTCTGCGCAGCGAGGTTGTAGATCTCGGTGGGTTGCACCTTGCCAACCAGTTTGACGAGCGACATGGAATCGCTCATATCGGCATAGTGCAAATGGAAATGCGGCGTTCCCTCGAGGTGCGCAATGCGCTCACGGAAGTCAACGGAACTGCGGCGAATAACTCCGTGCACGGAGTAGCCTTTCGATAGAAGAAATTCGGCCAAGTAAGAACCATCCTGGCCGGTAACACCAGTTATTAAAGCTATTTTAGCCATAGTTTAGATAATATTCGCAAATAAATAACGCCGCAAAGGTACAATAAAAAAATGACATATGCAAGAGCATATGCCACTTTTAGTTATTTTTCGG
>JAEEHO010000057.1 GCA_016280845.1 Paludibacteraceae bacterium
TATTTCTATGATCTGGATGCCGACTACGAGAAGTGCGAGATAGGACCGTATGCTGAGCCTACCGGCGGTGCAAACGGGACTGTACGAAAAGTAGATGAGGGGCGCGGGGATCACACCAGCCGCCATACAGTGCACAGAAGCGCCTCCGAGATTGATGCTCGAACGACTTTTAACGGGACAGATCCCGGATTACATACCGTTCCGGAAGGCGAAGTGGCTTCTATCCGCCTTGGTAACTGGTTGGATGGCCGAGATGTGGCAGCACTTTATGGTGATTGTAGGCATTGGGACGATTACACCGGTGAAGCAGAACGTATTACGTACACCTTCACGGTGACGGATGAGAACAAGTATATTCTATTGCGATATGCCATCATTTGGGAAAACCCGAACGGGCACCAGGATTTATTGCCAAGTTTCAAGATAGAAACCCTATTGGGAGCATCCGGAGAGACCCAGATAGACGGACCGTGTTACAGTTTCGACAAAACAGTCGGTAACTCGGATCTTGACCATGTTGGAAATAGTACTATCAATCACCGCGTCTGCAATGGAACAAATAGTACTAAACTTACAACCGAGACACACCCCGTAGCATGGCGCGACTGGCGCACGCGTATCATCAACCTTGAGGATTACATCGGTCAGACGGTTCGATTGCGTATTACGAGTTCGGACTGCGGCCACAAAGGCCACTTCGGTTATTCATACTTCACCTTGCGTTGCCTTGAAGTCAACCTTTTCTCTCCTACTTGCGGTGGTCCGACGGAGTATCGTACCTTTACGGCTCCGACAGGATTGAACTACATCTGGTACAAGTTGGACGACAATAATCTACCGACAGACTTGTTGCCGGACTCAACCAATACGATAACAGTCTTGAACGACGGTCAACGGTATGAGTGCTATATTGCTTCTCCGGAAAACGCCAACTGTCACATCGAACTTTTTGCGCATGCCGAGCCACGCGTTCCGCTGGCCAAATTCTCGATAGACAAGCACGAAGCCTGCGTGGATACGATTTTCCTGACTGACGAAAGTGCTGTATCGCACGACGGAGTGATACCTATCTTCCCGCACGAAGATGTGGATGCTGTTGTGTGGGATTTGGGCGACGGCCGCAGCAATGCGACTTATACACCGGGAACGCCTATTGTATACGATGCAGACGGCACGTACACGATTAAGCAAATAGCCATCTTAACGAACGGCTCTTGTACGGACACCTTGGCAAGAACAGTAACCGTCCGCGGTAAGGAGACAAAGCACGAGGGCGAGGTCTATGATACTATTTGTGCCGGTGATGTCTATACATGGAACGGCAGCGACTACACTTCCACAGGCGTTTATCCGTACATCATGCCGAACGCTGCTGCAGGCGGTTTCTGCGATAGTATCGCACGATTGCATCTGAAAGTCTGGGATACCTATTTCTACTCGGACGCCATTGATGTGCTGGAAGGCAAACAGATTCCGTATATATGGCACCGCAACGGTTCTCCAAAGAACCTCTATACCTCCGGTGTTTACTATGACAGTTGTTACTCCGTGCATGGATGCGACTCGGTTTACAAACTGGTGATGACAGTGCGTCCTAAGTATTTCCACTTGGACTCGGCAACGATTTGTCAAGGCGAAGAATACATCTACCACAAGAACGGAGCACCTATCAGTTACTCCAAGCAAGGTATTTACTACGATTCGTTGTTGACCAATATCTACGGAAACGACTCTGTGTACTGCCTCAAACTGACAGTACGCCCATCGTATCATGATTCCACAGTATTGAAGTTCTGCGAAGGCGATACCATCACCTTCCATGGTCAGCGTTTCTGGACGGACGGTCCGCATGACGTGCATTTCACATCACGGCATGGCTGCGACTCCGCTTTCACAGTGGTCATGCAGAAACAAAAGAAATGGCTGATTGATGTAGATACGATTATCTCCGACAAGCAGCGACCCTTTATCTGGCACAACAAGAACTGCTCTAATACAGGTACGTATTACGACAGCCTGAAGACAGTAGAGGGTTGCGACTCCATCATTCGACTGAACCTGAGAGTATATCCTACGTTCTATCAGGAAGATGTACCTCTGACCATCTGTAAAGACAGTACCGTTCATTGGCACACCAAGTATATAACCGGCACCACTGTCGGCACGTTCACCATATATGACAGTTTGACCAATCAGTATGGCTATGACTCGGTCTACAGAGTGCAATATACCGTACTGCCGAGCTACCGCGTGAATGTGACAGCACAACGTGCTATAGGCGAGACCTACCACTTCTACAATCAGACAATAACCACCGGTGGTGTATATACGTATTACGGTACGACGGAACAGGGTTGTGACTCGATTGTCAGGTTGACAATCAACTTCTATCCGACCTACTTCATGCGCGATAGTGCGAATTTCTGCCAAGGCGGCAGTTATACGTATCACAAGAACGGCAGTTCGATTACCTATACCGCACCGGGCACGTACTACGACAGCCTGAAGACCGTGAATGGCTATGACTCGATCTATTGCCTGACGCTGCAGCAACTGCCAACCTATTTCCGTCCCGAGACATATACCATCTGCGAAGGCGGCGAATATGTATGGCACGGCCAGACATTGCGTACAGCCGGAGAATACTACGACAGTCTGCTGACCAAATCCGGCTGCGACTCGATCTACAAACTGACACTGACCGTTGACCCGTCACCGAAAATACATGTCTATGAGGACATTTGCGAGGGTGAATACGTGATGTTCGGAGGCAAAAGCAGAACAACAGGCGGCACCTACTACGACTCGTTGAAGACAACTCAAACGGGTTGCGACTCGGTTCGTATTCTGCACCTGACTGTTCGTCCTGTGCCACACGTAACTATCGACATACATCAGTGCGTAGGTGACACCTTCACCTTCCACGGACAGCGCATCACCACA
>JAEEHO010000058.1 GCA_016280845.1 Paludibacteraceae bacterium
CGTAAGTAATTTGCGGAAGAGAGAGAAAGTGGCATACACACCCGTGTATGTCATTTTTTTTATGCCTTTTCTAACAACTCCTTGAAACACGCTTATGCGAGCATAGACTATTATTTTTGCGCAAAGTATTGCATATTCCAAAAATTTGTAGTAATTTTGCAGCGCAAAGGTCATGTGCCTGAGATAAAAGAAGAAAAACAAAAACCAAATACTATATACTATGAAACTATCGCAAGAGAAAATAGATAAGATATCCAAGATTAGCGAGGATATAACGAGCATTGGCTTTTTAAGTCTCATGTTTATATATTTCCTATTGCTGATAGCGAGAGCTATATTAGGAAAGTTTGGCGTAAATGTGTACGTATGGGAGTATTATTCTACTACCAAACATATCTATTTCACGTTCAACTGGATTGTTGCCGGCATTAGTGTATTATCATTCTTCATCTATGCATTTTTCAGTCATGGGCTACAGACGATGAAAAAGAACAGCGTAAGGCAGAGATTAAAGAAGCTATGCAAGAATTGCAAACCGAAGATAAGACTAGAATTAAAGCTGTTCGAGATGCGGAAGAAGTAGAGTGCCCTTTAATAGATTTGAATGAAAAGCAGAAAGAAGAAATAATCAAACTTCTGAAAGATCGTATCAATACACACGAGAAAGATATCACACGATTTAATAGGTCGATTGTATACACATATCTGAGTGCATTGAGAGCATTGCACAAAATAACTCCTGTGAAAGATAATAGCGAAGATAAAGATGCACGACGTAAATGGATTGAACAAATAACCGGGCTATATGAGCCACAGGAAGAATGGGCACATTTTCGCGGCGATTACGATGAATATAAGAGTAATAGCAAAGTGCGTGCAGCCGTAAAAGAGATTGAAGAAAAAATCGAAAAATTCCGATAGTTGCGATATCGCAATCGCAAACTTGGCATAGAAAACAATTAAGCAGTACTTTTGCAGCGGATTTCGGAGAACCAAGCCTGAACCAACTGCAAAAGATGAAAACCTTAGTAGCAAAAAAACGTAAAAGAATGGCAAAGGATACCATTTCCATTGGATTTGAAGACAAGATCTGGAAGGCAGCGGATGTGCTGCGCGGAAACTTGAACGCATCGGAGTACGAAGGAGTCGTGCTCGGTCTTATCTTTCTAAAGTATATATCCGACCGATTTGAGACAAAGTACCAGGCTTTGCTCAATGAGCCGTTGGCAGATCCAGAGGATAAAGACGAATATATGGCTGACAATGTGTTCTTCGTTCCGAAGGACGCCCGTTGGTCGATTATCTCCGCTGATGCACACCAACCGTCCATTGGCGTGACCATCGATAACGCGCTGCGTCTCATCGAGCAGGAGAACCCGCGTCTCAAAGGTATTCTGCCGAAGAACTTCGCCCGTCCTGAATTGGACAAACGCCGTTTGGGTGATGTGGTGGACTTGTTTACCAATATCCAAATGCACGGAGCCGGTGACGAGAAAGACTTGCTCGGTCGCACGTATGAGTACTGCTTGCAAAAGTTCGCATCCATGGAAGGAAAGAATGCGGGCGAGTTCTATACGCCTTCGTGTATCGTACGCACGATAGTGGAGGTGCTGCAACCCTACAGTGGACGTATCTATGACCCGTGTTGCGGTTCGGGCGGTATGTTCGTACAATCTGCCAAGTTCATCCGTAGCCATCAGAAAGAGGTACGCAATATCTCCATCTACGGACAGGAAGCCAATCCGTCCACATGGAAGATGGCGCACATGAATATCGCTATCCGTGGTCTCGAAGCCGACCTTGGTAAGAGCTATGCGGATACGTTCTTCGATGACCAACACCCGACATTGAAAGCAGACTATATCATGGCGAATCCACCGTTTAACTTGAGCGATTGGGGGCAAGCGTCTTTGCTCGAAGATGTCCGTTGGAAATTCGGTATTCCGCCCGCAGGCAATGCCAACTTTGCTTGGATTCAGCACATGATCCATCACCTCTCGCCTAATGGCAAGATCGGTCTGGTGTTGGCTAATGGCGCGTTGAGTAGTCAAACCGGCGGTGAAGGAGACATCCGCGCCAATATCGTCAAAGCCGATTTAGTGGAAGGTATTGTGGCACTGCCGAACCAACTTTTCTATTCTACCGGTATTCCTGTTAGCTTGTGGTTCTTGAACCGCGATAAGAAGCAGAAGGGCAAAGTGCTTTTCATAGATGCCCGCAACCTGGGTACGATGGTCACACGCAAACTGCGTGAACTGACCGAGGAAGACATCCTCCGCATTGCGGACACTTTCCGCCAGTTTGAAGCCGGTACGCTGCAAGATGAGAAAGGCTTCTGTGCCGTTGCTTCGCTCGATGAGGTAGCCAAACAGGATTATATCCTCACTCCCGGACGCTATGTAGGCATTGCCGAGCAAGAGGACGATGGTGAACCTTTCGACCAGAAGATGGCACGCCTTACCGGCGAATTGTCCGAACTCTTTGACAAAGGTCACGCTCTCGAAGCAGAAATCCGTAAACAATTAGAGTCTATTGGCTATAAAATCGGTTAAGTATGGAGTGGAATGATTATAGATTAATAGATGTTCTTGATGCACTTATAGATTATCGAGGGAAGACCCCTAAGAAATGTAATAGTGGAGTTCCATTGATAACCGCTAAGATAATCAAGAATGGAACGATAGACACTCCTACGGAGTTTATAGCCTTTGAGGATTATGATGCATGGATGGTACGTGGATTTCCCGAAGTTGGTGATGTAGTTCTTACTACTGAAGCTCCATTAGGAGAAGTTGCACAACTACAATCCAAAGATATAGCTCTAGCTCAAAGAGTCGTAACATTAAGAGGCAAAAAAGGGATATTAGATAATACATTCTTAAAATATTTCTTTTTATCTCACGAAGGACATCAAAGATTAGTTGCTCGCGAAACAGGCACTACAGTAACAGGCATAAAACAATCTGAATTGAGAGATGTTTTGATCACTTGTCCATCATATCAAGCCCAACGCCGTATAGCTGCTATTCTTTCTTCTTTGGATGATAAGATTGAGAATAATAATCGCATCAACCGCAATTTGGAAGCACAAGCACAAGCCCTTTTCAAATCTTGGTTCGTGGACTTCGAACCTTTCGGTGGCACTATGCCCGAGGATTGGAAATTCGATGACATATCAAACATTCCCCATGTATTAGAAACAGGAAGACGTCCTAAAGGAGGAGCTGTAGAATCAGGGGTGCCGAGTATAGGAGCTGAACATATAAAGGGTATGGGCACGTATGACTTCTCCAAAACAAAGTACATAACTGAGGATTACGCTCGGTCTATGAAATCGGGCAAGATAAATGGCTATGAGTTGCTAATATATAAAGATGGAGGAAAGCCTGGGTATTTTATTCCTAATTTTACCATCTATGGAGAGGGTTATCCTTTTGAAGAGTGTTACTTGAATGAGCATGTTTTGAAACTTGATTTCTCAAGTAAGGCATATAATATATTTTGTTATTTCTATTTTCAAACACAAGAAGTAATGAATTATCTTAATGCACAAGGAGGAAAGGCAGCAATACCCGGAATAAATAAATCAGATATAGTCAACATTAATATTCTCAATCCAGAGAATGAAGCCGTGGTGCAATTTGGAAAAATAGTTCTACCATATTTTACGAAGATATTACGGAATTTAGCAGAGAACAAACGCCTCGCAACCCTCCGCGATACGTTGTTACCCAAACTCATGAAGGGCGAGATAGAGGTATAAAGCGGGCAATCAAATTGCCCTGTAAAGGAAGAAAGGGATGGAAAGCAATCACGAACAATGGAAATGGCAAGAGCCAGGCAAGGCATGGAAAGGCGCAGGGCTCTATCATGTCACGCTGACGATACCGTCGCGTGAGGCGTTGTTCGGCATGCTCGTCATCCCAGATAACGACCCTGCGCAAGCGCGGGTGGATATTTTGCCGTTAGGCAAAGGCGTGTTGGATTGCTTGCGCGAGGTGCCTGTCCGTCATCCGGAGATACAAGTGCTGCATTATTGTCTCATGCCCGATCATCTGCATGCCGTCTGGTATGTCAAAAGGCAGATGCCTAAGGGCATCCTAACGGCTGTACGCGGCTTCTGGCAAGGCGCCAAAAAAGCCGCCGATACGTTAGCCCTTTCTTCTATTACGCCGAATACTATTCGGCAAAACGCCCAAGAAAGGATATTCACCGAGACGCCACACGTCCGCCCAATGGGACAGCGCCGCCAACTCCCCGCCACTATCCGCTATATCGACATGAACCCGCAGCGCTTGGCAACCAAGCGCCTCATGCCCGGATACTTCCGCGTACAAGAGGACATCAAGATTGCCGGGCGCAAGTATAGCGGCGTGGGGAATATCGCCTTGCTGCAAGCGGAGCGCTTCGCGCCTGTTCACGTCCGCCGGACGATGGTGGAAGAAGCGGCACACGGCGACAACAAGCGCCTACGCGATTATATGAACGGCTGTGTGATTGCTGCCCGTCAGGGCGCGGTGATGGTATCGCCGTTCATATCAGAGAAGGAAAAAGAGGTGATGGTAGTGCTTCTTGCGGAAGAACATCCCATCATCATCCTTTCGGATAACGGCTTCCGCGATTATTACAAGCCGTCGGACGGTTTGTTCGATTCTGTCGCCGCCGGGCGTGTGCTGATCTTGAGCCCGTGGGAGTACGATGCCGACAAACGGCATATCAGCCGCGCCGACTGCGTCGCGCTGAATAGCATGGCCGAGGAGATATGCACTCTTTCTTCCATTACGCCGGATACTATCCGGCAGAACGACCAAGAAAGTACCAACCAAGACAATTGATAAACTATGAGTAAAGCCAAATACACCGAGGATAGTTACGAACAAGCACTCATTGCGCTCTTCC
>JAEEHO010000059.1 GCA_016280845.1 Paludibacteraceae bacterium
CCCAGCGGATCAAGTGTATTCTGGATACACTCTTTGATTTGTGTTGTCAGGCGTTCTTGTACTTGCAGCCGACGGGCAAACACATCCACTACACGTGCTATCTTGCTCAGACCTGTGATTCGGCCATTGGGAATATAGGCTACATGCACTTTGCCGAAGAAAGGCAACATGTGATGTTCGCATAGCGAGTAGAAATCGATATCTTTGACTACCACCATTTGGCGATAATCTTCTTCAAAAAGAGCCGAGCGCAGTATGGCCTCCGGATCCTCGTTGTACCCTTTGCATAGGAATTGCAAAGCCTCGCCTACGCGCTTTGGGGTCTTCTGCAGACCCTCGCGTTGCGGATCCTCGCCTATTTGACGTAGCGATGCCTCTACCGATTGCGCTATAACCTCTGTTACTGCCGGGTTGCTGTGAAAATCTTGCAGGTTCATTGCAATACTTTGATTTTGTCGCGCACTATATACGTGTCGCCCATTAGTTTCGGGAATTGTTGTACAAAATCCTTTTTGTAATCTTTTGCCTCATTGTAGGTGCGAAAATCGCCTACACGCACTTTCCAGAAAGGCGGCAGATAGAGGACATAGACAGCAATATCCAACTTATCTTTGAGAATATTTTCCAATTTCAGAGCTTCCGATTTAGCAGTCTGTTGCTGGTTGCTGGAATAGACCTGTACGCGATAACCCTCTATCTCAACCAATTCCTGATGACCACCATTGATAGCAGCCTGCAGTATGTGTGTTACAGCGGGATCGGAGATAATCTCTACATTCGGCATCGAGTCCATTAAGTTAGGGCGCACTATTTCAACGTCCTGTGCCGCAGCGCATAGCGCAACGAATAGGCTGGCGATGCATACTATTATTTGTTTATACTTCATCATCGATTGTTATTTATCAAATACCATGCCATTAATAGTGGAAAGAACTACCTCCCACAAACTCACGCAACAACGAGGTAGGCGGAATCTCCTTCTCCGGTATCGGTATGAAATATTGCAGGAACTTCAACAGGCGGTGTGCTTCTGTATATTCCTCGCAGAACTTCGGTACTTCTTGTAATATTGGTTCGGCGTGACGTTTGAGCACGGCGAATTCGAAAATCAGAGCTGAGTTGAACATCACGTCGGCCTCTTCCTGGAACGGATAAACCCATCTGTTCTCTCCTCGTACTACACTTGGGCAACGAGCTATAGTCTCCTTGGCTGAATAGCCGCGGTACTTGTAGTCGCGCACGATACGGCGCAGCAGGCGAATGTCGGTAGTTGGAATCCAGTTGTGATTGTCGATATTGATAGTTGTCAGCGCTGACACAAAAATCTTAAAGGTCAGCGAGTGGTCTACGTCCGGCAATATGCATGGGTTCAGGGCATGTAGGCCTTCAATCACGAGAACGGAGTCTTTGTGCAGTTTCAGTTTGCGTCCCTCGAACACGCGCTCACCGATGGTAAAATCGTAGGTTGGCAAATCTACTTCTTTGCCATCCAGCAGATCGTGCATCTGTTGGCGGAAGAATGGCAGATCCACTGCATTGACGTTCTCAAAATCCCATTCGCCATTTTCGTCACGCGGTGTATCAACGCGGTTGACGAAATAGTCATCCATACTGAGAATAACAGGTTGAATACCATCCACCATCAATTGGATCTGCAGACGTTTGGAGAACGTGGTCTTACCGCTGGACGATGGTCCAGAGATGAAGACCAACTTTGGTCGTTTCTCAGCGATGGCGTCCGCTATTTGAGCCACTTTCTTCTCATGCAATGCTTCGGCCAACTTAATCATCTCAAACGATTTGTTGTCCTTGCATGCTACGTTGAAATCATTCACGTTGTGAATATGCAGCAGTTTGTTCCATCGGCTGTATTCCTGGAAAATGCTGAACATCTTCTCTTGCGGAATCGAATCTTCCAGTATGGTGGGGTTACTGCGGTTAGGTATACGTAGCAACATACCGTCCTTATATGGTTCCAGATCGAAAAGATTGATATATCCGGAACTGGGCAATAGTACGTTGGTATAGTAGTCCACGAAATCGCCCATGCGGAAATAGCGGCAGTATGGATTACCGAGTGCCTCAAAGATTGATCCCTCATTGTTATAACGCGCAGCGAACATGCGGATGACTTCTTTGGTCTGTTTCTCTTCCTCATAGATAGGACGATCTTCTGCAATGATCTGCTGCATGCGTTGTTTGATGGACGACACCATATCGGGTGTTACTACCGGCATCGGCGGTTCTGGACCTATTTCATCCGCCTTGTCAACATGCCACTGTAATGTGCAGTAATATCCTTTGCTGATAGGGTGCTCTATTCGCAGGTCGGTGCGTGGGAACAACTCGTTGATAGCACAAGCCAACACCATATTTAGAGTACGCACGTAGGCACGCATGCCGCTGGGCGAACTGGCATCCAAGAACTCCACATCTTTGGGTTTATAGAGGAGAAAATCGAGATTCTCCACTTTATAATTCACATGCGCTGCAATGATAGGATAAGGCAACTGTATGTTGAGCAAATCCTTCAGTTCAATCAGCGAAACGCCACGTGGCACCTCGTGGTAAGTATGTGTATTCTTGCAATATACGGTGATGGTTGGTTCCATAATTATCTATTGTCAACTATTCTTAGTGCTTGTTGTAGTAGTTCTTTCATATCGCTCAGGCGAATCTGGTTGGCTGCGTCTGAGATGGCTTTCTCCGGCTCCGGATGGGTCTCGATGAACAATCCGTCTACGCCCACGGCTACGGCAGCGCGTACCAAGTAAGGTACCATTGCGCGATTACCTCCGGTTACACCGGCTTGCGTGCTGGGTTGCTGCACCGAGTGGGTGGCATCGAACACTATAGGGCATCCAAAACGGCGCATTTCGACAAGCGAAGTCATATCGACAATCAGCCGGCCGTAGCCGAACGAGCTGCCGCGCTCTGTCAACCAAATGCGTCCGTCCTTGGCAGCATTCGATTGCACTTGTTCGATCTTCTGTATAGCACCGCCCATATCCCATGGAGCCATGAACTGCCCTTTCTTCACATTGACGATGCGTCCGGTCTCTGCCGCTGCTTGCAGCAGGTCGGTTTGGCGGCTTAGGAATGCCGGTATCTGCAGTACATCGGCCACTTCTGCTACAGTTGCGCACTGAACACTCTCATGTACATCCGTCAGAATGGGCAGACCGAACTGCTCTTTCACTTCCTGCAGGATGCGCAGTCCTTCGTCCATGCCAACACCGCGTGCCGAAGCCGAAGTGCGGTTGGCTTTGTCGAACGATGACTTGAAATAAAGCGTCAGACCAAGGTCGTAACACAGACGGTTGAGTGTATCAGCCGTCTGCATTACGCAGTCTCTATTTTCGATGGCACATGGGCCCGCGATCAGAAACATATTCGGATTCTGAGAACTGACTACGGATTATTTCTTTTTGTTCTCTTGCTTGTACACGCGGATCCAGTCAATGTCAATTTGACCTACGCTTGGCTTGATACCTTCCGGCAGGTAAGCGGAAACAGCCGGATACCATTTAGCATCTTTCAGCGTATTGGCTTCGCGATTAACCTCCTGACCGTTGATAGACCAGATCAGTTCTTTGTCTGTAATCTGCAGACCATAAATCATCCAGTTCTTGGCATTAAGATCCTTGATGGTTGCCTTCGATTCGGTCTTCAGGGTCTTCATACCCATTGTGACGTTCTCGCCGTTCCAATGCATCAATGTCAACAACGGCAGACGGTCTCCTGCAGCCAGGTAGAGAGCTACGTGTGCTTTGCCTTCTGCGCGCACCTTGGCCAGGAACAAGCCTTCGTTGGTAGAGAATGCGTTAGCGGTCTGGATAACATCGCCTGTATATGAGTACTCTTTGGTAACAAATCCTTTGGTCGGATGCCATGCAGGAGCGGCTCCAACAAACTCAGGCTTAACCTCTACAGTCAGTACGCTGTTGACTGCAGCACTGTTCATACCTTTGTTGTTGGCTTGTTGCTCGTTGAAATACGAGTGATCGGTCTTCAGGTTCTTGTTGGTGTAGTAGAATCCCGGTTTCCAATCACCATCTTTCATCATCATCCAATCCATCTCGTCAGTCCATAAAGTCTTGTAACTCTCATAGTACTCGATTTGTTTAGGATCTTGAGCGAGGAAGAAGTGGATATCTTCCGATTTCTTCAGTTCGGCCAAACGCTCATCTTGTTTGCTCTCCGGTGTGGTGTACCAACGGCGTGGGTTCTTCCAGAATTCGTTACGCTCCTGAAACTCCTCGCTCTTTACAATCGGATCCAAACGCAGATACTCACGTACAGGACCAAGGCTCAAACGCCATGCCTGCAATTTCTTGCCAAGCCAACTGTCTTTACGCTGGCTCTGTTCTCTCGAGAGATAAAAGCGGGTTGAAGGGAAAAGGCGAGCACGGCGATAAGCGCGCATAGTCTTACCTTCTTCGGTCTCTCGGTACTTACGCTTAAGCAGGAAGTTCTTCTTTTGTTGGAACTCCGGTGTCTCTACGATCTTCTTCAGGTCGTAGTACGCCTTTAACTCTTCCGATTTCTCAACTTCACGATAACGCTTAATCGTTGTTTTGACCTCCTCCATGTGTTGTTCAAACTCAGAGGTTTTCATAGTGTCTTTTTTCAGACTGACAAGACGGTTCATAATTTCGGTGTATTGATTAGTGAGATTAAATCTTCTATCGTATCTACAAACTGGGGCTTGTAACTCTCCAGTTCGGGAATGAAACGCAATTTGCGCATCAATTCTATCTGTTGCTTCAGCGGTTCATAGAACCCTTTGTAGTTCAGCACGTATGTCGGTTTGTGGTGTTCGCCGACGATAGCGCTGCTGGTGGCATCCATCATTTCGTCCAATGTGCCGTAACTGCCCGGCAGACAAACGATAACATCGGCTTCGTCACGCATGCGTTGCTTACGCTCTGACATATTCGCCACTTCTATCAGTTCGTCGCAGTATTCCGATTGACGTCCGGCAGCTATGATACGCGGCGGGATTACTCCGATGACGTATGCTCCTGCGGCCTTGGCAGCCCGGCTGACGCGAGTCATCAATCCGCCTGTGGCACCTCCGTAGACCAACGTGTTTCCCTGTTCGCCGATCCAGCGTCCCAACGCATCGCCTAACGCCAGATACTCTTCAGGTATCGCATCCTTGGCACTACAGTAAACGGCTATTTTCATTACGCGTCGATGTTTGCGTATGTTGCGTTCTCTTCGATAAACTCGCGGCGCGGAGCCACATCGTCGCCCATCAGCATAGCGATGGTACGATCAGCTTCTGCTGCGTTCTCGATGGTTACCTGCTTGAGCATGCGGCGAGCCGGGTCCATAGTGGTCTCCCAGAGTTGCTCATCGCTCATCTCACCGAGACCTTTGTAGCGCTGTGTCTTGATGGCTTTCTCGTCACCGGCACCGTATTTCTCGATGAAGGCTGCACGTTGTTGGTCATTCCAGCAGTATTCGCTGTAGTTACCCTTGGAACACTTATAGAGCGGAGCGCAAGCGATGTACAAGTGGCCTTGCTCGATCACCTCTTTCATATGACGGAAGAACAGAGTCATAATCAGGGTAGCGATATGGGCACCATCGACATCGGCATCGGCCATGATGATTACCTTGTGATAACGGATCTTGCTCAGGTTGAGAGCCTTCGGATCATCTTCCGTTCCGAAAGTGATACCCAGTGCGGTGAAGATATTACGTACCTCTTCGCTCTCGAACACCTTGTGCTCCATTGCTTTCTCTACGTTCAGGATCTTACCGCGCAACGGCAGGATTGCCTGATGGACACGGTCGCGACCGGTTTTGGCTGTACCGCCTGCAGAATCTCCCTCGACGAGGAACAACTCGCACTCGCTGGCATCCTTCGACACACAGTCGGCCAATTTACCCGGCAGACCGCCGCCGCTCAGCGGGCTCTTGCGCAGCACGCTCTGACGGGCGTTGCGCGCAGCGATACGTGCCTGAGCAGCCAGAATCACTTTTTCAACAATCTTCTTCGCATCATCCGGGTGCTCCTCCAGATAGTTCTGCAGCGCTTCGCTGACAGCCGAGTTAACCATACCGGCTACTTCCGAGTTACCCAGTTTGGTCTTGGTCTGACCCTCGAACTGCGGTTCAGCCACCTTAACCGAGATAACAGCCGTCAAACCCTCGCGGAAATCATTCGGATCGATAGTCGAGTTACCATCCTTGTCTTTCAGCTTGGCCTTCTCCAGCATCTTGCTATCCTCGGCATATTTCTTCATCACACGCGTCAGGGCAGCACGGAAACCGGCTACGTGTGTACCACCCTCGATGGTGTTAATATTGTTGACATACGAGTGTACATTCTCGTTAAAGTCGGTGTTGTAGATCATTGCAACCTCTACCGGCGTACCGTATTTGTCGGTATTCAAGTGAATCACTTCGCTGATCAACGGAGTACGTGTGCCGTCGATGTAACGAACGAACTCGCTCAAACCTTTCTCGGAATAGAAAGCCTCTTTCTTGCAATTACCTTCTGCATCAACAACGCGCTTATCCTTCAGCACAATGCGGATACCGGCATTCAGGAACGCCAACTCTCGCATACGGTTTGCCAGGATCTCCCACTGATAAACAGTCTCAGTGAAGATGGTGTCGTCCGGCCAGAACTGAACGAACGTACCGGTCTTGCGCTGTTCCCAGTTACCGATAGCCTCTGCTTCGGTGATGGTATGTACAGGTGCTAACGGCTTGCCCTTAGCGTAATCTTGCGAATGTATCTGTCCGTCGCGGTAAACCTCCACGTGCATCTTGGTCGAGAGAGCATTCACGCAGCTCACACCCACACCATGCAGACCACCGGACACTTTGTAACTATCTTTGTTGAATTTACCACCGGCGTGTAACACTGTCATTACAACCTCCAACGCACTCTTGTGCTCTTTCGGGTGCATATCAACCGGGATACCACGACCGTTGTCTTGTACTGTAATCGAATTGTCTTGATTGATGTGAACGGCTATCTCGTTGCAGAAACCGGCCAGGGCCTCGTCAATCGAGTTGTCCACTACCTCATAAACGAGATGGTGCAAACCTTTCTGCGAGATATCTCCGATATACATCGCAGGGCGTTTACGCACCGCCTCCAATCCCTCAAGCACTTGAATGCTTGAGCCATCATACTTTTCTTTCTGTTCTTCCATTTGTTATTTGTATGTTTATTATATTCTTTATCCAAAACTCGCGCTTGTGCGAGCGCGCACAAATCGGCTGCAAAGGTACGAAAAATAAATGACATACGCAAGTGCGTACGTCACTTTTTGACCACTTTTCTACAAAAAACTTGATTTTTTCTACGGAATCAGCCTTTCTGTCCCTCAGACAAACGCTTCCATTGACGGTGAAAGCGTATATGATAGAAGACTGCCGGTATGGCCAGGCCCAAAACAAAAGCCATCCACATCCCTTTTGCACCGAGACCGACCGGGAACATTAACAGCAAACCTAACGGAAGTGCTATGCCTATGTATGCCACTATGGCTATGCGCATCGGTACACGCACATCTTGAATGCCGCGCAACATAGCTGCGCCTATACATTGCAAACCGTCCGCGTACTGCAAAAGACCCGCAATCAGAATCAGCGTGCCGGCTATCTCCACAACTTGCTCATCTTCGGTAAACACATATGGCAAGTAGTGTCGCAAACAAATCATCATAGTGGCTCCGATAGTGTTCATCAGCAGACATAAATGCACCGAAGCGTGGCTTGCCATCTTGACGGCCTCCAAGTCGCCTTTGCCTAACTGATGCGAGACGCGAATCGTTGTGGCTGCACCGATACCCGTCGCTAACATAAATGTCAAATCCGCCATCTGATTGGCTATGTGGTGTGCGGCTAAAGTTTCCTTGCTGATCCACCCGATAAAAACGAACGAGGAGGTGAATAAAAAGCATTCAACAAACGATTGCAAACCGATAGGCGTTCCTATGCGAATGTACTTCTTAATGTCAGGAATGCTAACCATTCGTCTGTCAATTTGTATGAAATGTTGCCTCCATTCCTTACGCCAGAACATCACCACAACAAAGCATATTGCCGTCAATGTACGGGCTATCAGTGTAGCTAATCCTGCGCCTGCTGCGCCCATTGCCGGAGCTCCCCAATGGCCGAAGATGAAGACCCAGTTCAGTAGAATATTCAATAAGTTGCACGCCACCGTAATGATCATTGCAACGGTCGTGTTGCCGAGTCCCTCCAGAAACTGTTTGCACAGGCAGAAAAAGAGAAACGGCACAATCGACAAAACAATCAATATGTAGTACGGACGAGCGCATTCAACAACTTCCGGTTCTTGTCCGAAATGGCTTAAGAACGGGATACATGGCGTCAATAATCCTAAGGACAATAGCGCTACTAAACAAGTGAACAGTAATCCGTTGCATAGTAGCGATGTAATCTCTTCGTTACTTTCGCCTCTAGCCATTCGTCCTTCGTCTTTACCTACAACGTATCCGACAATAGGTGTAACGCCCATCAGTGCACCCATCGCAAATACCATGACGGTGAAAAACAATGCATTAGAGAAACTGACAGCGGCCAAATCGGCTGTGCTGTAGTGACCTACCATGATTGAATCGAACAACCCTACCAACGCAGCACCCAACTGTGTCAGCATTACCGGAAAAGCTAACCGCAAATTGCGGCGGTAGTACGGCAGGTATGTCGAAAACGAATAAGTCATCTACGCATTCACAAAAAAACGCGGCGAAGATACTGCTTTTTTTTGACATGACCAAATCTTTGAGTGATTTCTTGAAATCTTAGAGGTTTTTCCAAACTAGAATAACAGAGAATTTTCGAACGGTGTGTTCGAAAAATGAACGTTAGTGATTCTTGGTTATTCCCGAGGGTATCAGCCAACCGAAAGCGGCCATATACCTTGTCGGTAGCATAAGAGCGGCTGATTACCCGCTGTATAGTCTAGGATTGTCTCGAGAATGTCTCGTAAATGTCTCGTAAATGTCTCGATAATAATAGAGAGTATTACATAGTAATAAAAAAATCATTTTTTTGAAAATTTAGATACAATAAAATTTGTGTATTCAAAAAAATAGTAGTACCTTTGCGCCGCAAATTGAGAAAAGAAAAAGGCAATTTCCGGTAATTAACTATTACGTTATGTTACACACGCTGCATTCAAATCTTCATACCGAAGATGTAGAACTTCCTTTTGACGTCCCCGAGATTTTTCTTGAGGACCATCAAGTTGTGGCCGTGCTGACAGGCGGCACGGAGAGTCAGTTCGTACAATTGGTCAAAGACAAGAAGATCGATCTGACCCAACCTATATATTTAATGGTTAGCGGACATAGTAATTCGCTGGCCGCTTCGCTGGAAATACTCAGTTATATTCGTCAGCATGACGGCATAGGCAAAGTGATGCAAGATGCCGACGATACGCAAATCAAGGACAATAGTTATGTGTCGCAACTGACGCGCGAACCGTCTGAATATGTGCTGCATAGCGACAAGCCGCTGCGTCTTGGCGTTGTGGGATTTCCTTCAGATTGGTTGATAGCTTCGGCTGCCGATTATGAGATGGTGTTGCGTAATATGAATATCGAACTGGTGGATATTCCTATTGAACGCGTAACTTCGTTAGGCGAAGTAGACGGTGGTATAGAGGGTGCTAATCAGATTTACAACCGTTTGTACGATATAGTAGAAGAGTTTGATTTGCAGGGTGTTACGCTCCGCTGCTTTGATCTGTTGACAACAGTCAAGAATACCGGTTGTATTGCATTGAGCAAACTGAACGATGAAGGTATTCCTGCTGCATGCGAAGGCGATATTCCGACATTGTTGACCATGATGGTTTGTAAACGGCTGACCGGAGAAGTCGGATTTCAGGTCAATCCTGCGCGCATCCAACCCGACGGACAAATACTCTTTGCGCATTGTACGTTGCCGCTGAAGATGACAACCAAGCACGAACTGACCACCCATTTCGAGTCAGGAATAGGTGTGGCTATCCATGGCGAGTTGCCGGTAGGCGAGTACACTCTGGTCAAACTCAGCGGCGACATGAAGCGGCTGTTGGCTGAAGATGTGACGCTGGAGCGCTGCCAGTACGAACCTAACCTGTGTCGCACGCAAGTATGGATAAAAGCGACACCCGCTCTCTGCAACTATTTCCTGTCTGCACCAATCGCTAATCACCACGTTCTAATACTCGGTCACCATGCCGCCAAGTTCGTGCGCAAATGAGAAGTGCAAATGACAAAGACGAAATTATGTTCGTATAATTTTGTGCAATGAAAAAAAAGTAGTAATTTTGTGGGCTAAAACAAAGAAGATATGAATAAACTACCCGAAAACGCGGCGCGTCCGCTGAAGTCAGGCGAAAAGTACGAACCTATTTTGCGATCGGACAAAGAGTATCCGGAAGTGACACCTTATAGTGTCGGTATAGGCGTATTTATGGCAGTAATCTTCTCTGCAGCAGCAGCTTACCTTGGTTTGAAAGTAGGCCAAGTGTTCGAGGCAGCTATTCCTATTGCTATCATCGCTGTGAGTCTGTCATCCCTTCTGAATCGAAAAAATGCGTTGGGAGAGAACGTAATGATTCAGTCTATCGGTGCCAGTTCGGGTGTGGTCGTAGCGGGTGCTATCTTCACCTTGCCTGCGCTGTATATCCTGCAGGCCAAGTATCCGGAAATGACTGTCAGTTTCTTCCAGATCTTCCTTTCCTCGCTATTAGGCGGATGTTTGGGTATTCTCTTTTTGATACCTTTCCGCAAATATTTTGTGCAGGAGAAACACGGCGAATATCCGTTCCCCGAGGCTACAGCTACAACCCAAGTGCTTGTGAGTGGCGAGTCTTCCAGCCAAGCCAAACCGTTGATATGGGCGGCAGCTATCGGCGGCCTGTATGATTTTGTCGTCAGCACGTTTGGCCTCTGGACCGAACAATTGAGCACACGCATGGTGGGCTTAGGCGAAACGGTGGCATCGAAATGCAAATTGGTTTTTTCTATCAATACTTCTGCGGCAGTACTTGGTTTGGGTTATATTATCGGACTGAAGTACTCCGCTATTATTTGTGCCGGTTCGTTTTTCATCTGGTGGGTCCTGCTGCCTGTGCTGGGAAGTATGCCCGGTCTGGAAGACGTAGACCCGCAAGTGTTGTTTACTTCTTACGGGCGCAATATAGGAATCGGTGCTATCGCAATGGCGGGACTTATCGGTATCGTTCGCTCGTGGAGTGTGATTAAGAGTGCTATAAGTTTGGCAAGCAAGGAATTGGGTGGCCGTGGCAAGGATGTTGCGCAAGCCAGCCTGCGTACCGAGCGTGACCTGAGCATGAAACTGCTGATTGTTGCTATCATCGTGGCTTTGGTTTGTACGCTCGTTTTCTTCTGGTTGGGCGTTCTGCACAACTTATGGCAAGCGTTTGTCGCTTTCCTCGTAGTTGCAGTTATCGCTTTCCTCTTTACTACAGTTGCAGCCAATGCTATTGCCATTGTGGGTAGCAATCCTGTATCGGGAATGACGCTGATGACGCTGATTATTGCATCAGTGGTGTTTGTGGCTGTAGGTATGAAAGGCATAAGCGGAATGGCAGGAGCGATGATTATCGGTGGCGTTGTATGTACGGCGCTGAGCATGGCCGGAGGATTCATCACTGATCTGAAGATCGGTTATTGGATCGGTTCTACACCGCGCAAACAAGAGACATGGAAATTTCTCGGCACACTCGTTTCGGCAGCTACAGTCGGCGGTGTGATGATTGTTCTGAATAAGACCTACGGCTTCACCGGAGAAAACGCACTGGTAGCTCCGCAGGCAAACGCTATGGCGGCTGTAATCGAACCGTTGATGTCGGGACAAGGTGCACCATGGATGCTCTATCTGGCAGGAGCCGCATTTGCATTGATCCTTTGCCATTTGGGCGCTCCCGTACTGCCGTTTGCGTTAGGTATGTTCATTCCGTTGAGTCTGAATACCCCGTTGCTGGTAGGTGGCGGCATCTCGTGGCTTGTTAGAAGAAAGAAAGAGAGTGATGGCGAAACAGCTGAGGCTAAGATTCAGGCTCGCCATGACAAGGGTACGCTGATTGCCTCAGGTTTTATAGCCGGTGGCGCATTGATGGGCGTTGTGTCGGCAGTCGTTAAGTTCTGCGGTGCTGACTGCTTCCTCACCGGATGGGCTGAAAGTGGCGCCGCTGCAGCTATGGGCCTCGTTGCCTACGCAGCCTTGATAGTATACTTCATCATTGCAGCAAAAAGAAAATAATTACCAATAATAAATAACCAATTTTAAATTTTATAATTATGGTATCTTACAAAGAACTCGGCCTGGTGAACACTCGTGAAATGTTCGCTAAGGCAATCAAGGGTGGCTATGCTATCCCTGCATTCAACTTCAACAACATGGAGCAACTCCAGGCTATTATCAAGGCTTCTGCTGAGACCAAGAGCCCGGTTATCCTTCAGGTTTCTAAGGGTGCGCGTAACTACGCTAACCAAACTCTGTTGCGTTACATGGCACAAGGTGCCGTTGAGTACGCTAAGGAACTCGGTTGGGAGCACCCGCAAATCTGCTTGCACCTCGACCACGGAGACAGCTTCGAGCTCTGCAAGAGCTGCGTTGACTTCGGTTTCTCCAGCGTTATGATCGACGCTTCTTCGCTTCCTTACGAGGAGAACATCGCTCTGACCAAGAAGGTTGTTGACTACGCTCACCAGTACGATGTAACCGTTGAGGCTGAGCTGGGTGTATTGGCAGGTGTTGAGGACGAGGTTTCGTCTGCAGTCAGCCACTATACCAAGCCGGAAGAGGTAGTTGATTTCGCTACCCG
>JAEEHO010000060.1 GCA_016280845.1 Paludibacteraceae bacterium
CTTGTCGCTGGGCGCTGACGTAGAGGAGAAGTTCCCGTTCGTTAAATTCAAGAACGGTGACGGCGTGTTGGTCTTCTATGTCTGCGGACACATGTTTGCCTTCTTTGATTGCAATGATTATCAGGCTATTTTGCTCAAATGCCAGCCCGAACGAATAGACGAATTGAAGGCGCAATATGCCTGTATCGGCAATCCGTACAACGAGTCGCCTAAGCATTGGATAGGCCTCGACCCGCATACCGCACCTGACGATCTGCTGCGTGACCTCACCCGCAATTCGTACGAAATAGTAAAAACCAAATATTGCAAAAAGAAATAGATCGTATCCATTAGCTCGACAAAGCGTTATTCCGCTGTTTTTCTGCGGTTAATTTCGAGACAAACACGATAGATACACGTTAGATATACGATAGATACACGATACATATACGTTAGATACACGTTATATTTACCTGATCACGTCGGAGGAACATCTGTAGTGTACCCCGTTTTTTGGACACTTTAAATGCTTTATTATGTGGAAGAAAGTGCCCTTGGAGGTAAAATTGGAAGCATTAAAATTGCTTCAATCAGGAGAATCATTCCAGTCCGTTAGCAAACGTCTGCGTATTTGTTCCGGCGAGTTAAAAACATGGAGCCTGATTTATGAGAAGGAAGGCGAGCAAGGATTAGCCTCTTATCCTAAAAATGTATGTACCGATAATATTAAAGACAAAATTATTTGCAGATATCAGGAAAAAAGAGTACCTTTGCACACACTTAGCGCCAAGTATCATGTTCCATACTCCTCGGTAATACATTGTATATCAACGTATCGCAGGAAAGGAGAGGCCGGATTACGGGGCGCAGTAATAAATATGATGGATGTTATGAGATCCGGTGACACATTTGAAGAAGCATTAACCAAAGCAGAGCTAAAGCACCAACTCAAAGTTGCGAAGAACGAATTGGAGTATCTACGTGCGGAGAATGCCTACCTAAAAAAATTAAAGGCCTTAATGGAAGCGGACGAGAAGCGGAAGCGCAGCGGGTCCAAGCCATCCAGTCATTAAGGCCGAAACATGCTTTGAAGTACCTGCTCAAGGCAGCAGGGATGGCGCGTTCTACGTTCTACTACCGTATATCGGAACGTCCGGACAAGTACGTTACCGTTAAGGCCCGGATATGTAGTGTACCCCGTTTTTTGGCGAGTCTAACCCTAATTACATAAATGTATCAGCCAAGTTTGGCTGATCCCAAACACCCCAATATACCCACTATGGCAAAAATAGGACCATCCCTTCCGTTTGACCACATCAGTGGCAAACTATCCCGTAATGAACGCATCGTCATGCGCACCCGTAATGGTCGCACGCACGCTTATGCCATCCAACACCCTTACACCGGACCTCTCGCCGAGAGCCGCAAACGCGCCATCAGCACGTTCGCAGAAGCCGTGCGCCTCTGCAAAGCGGAGATGTCCGATCCCGAACGTCTCGCTTATTGGCAAGATCGTTTCATCCAATACCGCAAGGAGGCTAACAAGCATGTTGGCCGAGCAAATTCCCAATACATCGGCACTACGTCCGATAAGTTTTATAGCACTCTCCGCGGTTTTATTATCGCATCCCTCTCCGCTCATCTAAAGTCCACAGAATAACACTTTTCTTTTCAAAATCCACTTTCTCGCACGATTTTCGTCAAAATCATTGCAAGTCTTAATTATTTTTTATACCTTTGCCACCGAAATCGACGTAAATATGAAAAACGACATTAAATCAACAGAACTGACCCGCACGTCGCTGAGTTGGGATGGCGTGCAGTTACCGGATTTTCCAAAAGGTAAGCCGGAGTTAACGGTACTGCGCATGACGTTTCCCGTGGGAGCCGTTACCGGTTGGCATCATCATACAGCCGTTAACTACGGAATCGTAGAGCAAGGCGAGTTAACCATCGTTTGCCAGGACGGAAAGGAACGCACGTTTCATGAAGGCGAGGCATTGGTGGAAGTGGTTGGAACTATCCATCGTGGCGAGAACCGTGGTTCCAAGCCTGTCATTCTCAATATGTTCTACTTCGCCGAACCAGGTCAAATCCTTACCATCCAACATCCGGAGATAGATTAAAACTAAGAACTTTGCTACAATAATGACAATCGACACTACAAATATGTGCAGTCACTTGCAACGAAAGTTGTATGAAGGCGAATATCGTGCCATCCGCGAACAGATTGAGAGCGATCCGACGCTGACTGCCGTAGTTCGTTCGCGGCAATTACATATCTATCGCGATGGTAAAAAGATATTGGTATTGGCAGGCAAGTCTGCACCGAAAATCATCAGAGATGATAAACTAAATCAATTGGTATTATGAGAAATATAATTAGTTGCTGACGGTCAAACACCGATATTTACGAAGGTAGTGAGATAAATCATAGTAATATGAATTGGACGATTATTATAATAGAAACCCTTGTGCTAACGGCACTATTCACGGCGATGATACTTATCCCGCTGGTGAAGAATCCTGTGTGGTGGATAGCCGACTATCCCGAAGATATACAAGAGGAGTACTTTAAAACACACGAACGCATCCCGTCGAAGTTCTTTACGCCTACCGTGCTGCTGAAGAAAGGCATGGCGCTACTTATTGCATTGGCATTATTGCTTTTGGTGGTGTGGTTGGCCGGCGCATATGACTTTTGGTCGGCCTTGTGCGTTGGCTACGGGATATGGCTGTTTATAGATTGGTATGATTGCTTCTTCCTGGACTGGGTGATGTTCGCGAACATGAAATCCGTTCGTCTGCCCGGCACCGAACACATGGATGCTGCATATCATCAGAAGAAATACCACTTTGTGCAATCCTGTTGGGGAATGCTTATCGGCTTGATTCCATGCCTCATCGGAGCAGGACTGTATGCTTGGTTGTTTTGCTAAAAA
>JAEEHO010000061.1 GCA_016280845.1 Paludibacteraceae bacterium
AAGGCGTAGAAATGAAGTAATTGGTTGTCGTTCTGTCGCTGTTGTCGCTATTATTGAGATGATTTATACTTGTAAATTTCTGAAAAAGAAATCATTACGAGATAGCGACAATAGCGACACAGCGACATGCAAAAAAATAGAGAGAGCGTTCCGCGCGGATGTTGCGCGGATGTTACGCGGAGGTTGGGTGTGGAAGACCCTGATAAAACCCCGATAAAACCCCGACAAGACCTCGACAAGACCTCGAGTATAGTCTAGGATTGTTTCGTATTGCTCTCGAAGTTATTTCAATCTTGCGGCTGCCATACGGCGGCCGCTTTTGTGTACTTTTTTTTCAAATATTTGCATATGTCAAAAAAAAGTATTACCTTTGTCGCCGTTTTAGGGCGACAGGAAAAATGCTGGAGATATGTGTAGATGATGATATGAGCCGATGCACGGCAGAAGAGGTGGCACGATTGCTGCCACTCGTTTCTGCACAACGCCGCGAAGAAGCCCTGCGCTACAAGCATGTGTCAGGCCAATACTGCTGTTTGAGAAGTTGGGAAATGCTCAAACACCAGCTGATAGACAACATGCAACTGTCGCAATCGGAAGCTGACGAGAGAATGCAGGAATGGCAGTATAACGAGCACGGCAAACCCCACCTGAAGAATGGACCGTATTTCTCGCTTAGTCATTGCAAGGAAGCCATCGCGGTAACGATTAGCGACCAACCTATAGGGATAGATGTCGAGTCCATTCGTCCGGCTAAAGAAGAGTTGATAGCGCGAGTGATGAGTGAGGGGGAGAGAAGGGAACTAAGCGAACTGAGCGGAGAGCAAAAAGACCGGATGTTCACGCGGCTATGGACTCGGAAAGAGGCAATCGTCAAGGTGCAAGGCACAGGAATATTGTCGTTTGAACAACTACAAGGGCTATTGGATGAAAGTAGAAAGACCATGTTCGATTCGAATGACCACAAGCAATCCTCCGCTCTCAAAGTGGAAAGCATAGAAAAAGAGAAATATATTTATAGCATAGCATATGGAAAACTACATTGTTTCGGCGCGTAAGTACAGACCGCAGACGTTTGAGTCGGTGGTCGGTCAACAAACGCTGACACAAACGCTGCAGAACGCTATCCGTCAAGACCGATTGGCGCACGCGTACTTGTTTTGCGGTCCGCGCGGAGTGGGCAAGACTACTTGTGCCCGTATCTTCGCCAAGACAATCAACTGCCTGAATCCGCAGAACGGATTCGATGCTTGCAACGAGTGCGAGAGTTGCAAGGCGTTCAACGAGCAACGTTCGTTCAATATTCACGAGCTGGATGCAGCCAGCAACAATGGTGTGGACGACATACGTTCGCTGATTGACCAGGTGCGTATCCCGCCGCAAATCGGTAAATATTCGGTCTATATTATCGACGAGGTTCATATGCTATCTGCCGGTGCATTCAATGCGTTGCTCAAGACACTGGAGGAACCGCCCGCACATGCTATCTTCATCCTGGCTACAACAGAGAAGCACAAGGTGTTGCCGACGATACTGAGCCGTTGCCAGGTCTATGATTTCAACCGTATAACAATCCAAGACACGATTGCTCACCTGCAGTCGGTGGCGCAGAAAGAAGGAATCACGGTGAGCGAAGAGGCGCTGAACGTGGTCGCACAAAAGGCCGATGGCGGTATGCGTGACGCGCTGTCCATCTTTGACCAACTGGTGGCCTTCTGCGGAACAGAGATTAGTTACGAGCGCACCATCGAGGTGCTCAATGTACTGGATACGGACTATTATTTCCGCTTGGTGGATCTGGCGTTGCAGCACGATGTAGCCGGCGCGTTGTTGCTCTTGAACGAAGTGTTGTGCAAGGGCTTTGATGCCGGCCATTTTGTTACCGGCTTTGCCCAACACCTACGCGATGTGCTAGTGAGCAAAGATCCGCAGACCTTACCGTTGTTGGAAACGGCAGACGCTATTCGTCAGCGTTACGGTGTGCAAGCACAGAAGTGTGCGCCGATGTGGCTGTTTGCTGCGCTCGACCTGCTTAATACATGCGATATCAACTACCGTACGGCGCGCAACAAACGTCTGACGGTCGAGTTGGCACTCGTCAAGTTGTGCCAACTGGGTGTGCAGCAGACTGTTGTCAGCAGTCAGCCTTCAAACGTCACCCAACAACCTTCTGCCGTCAGTGCTCAGCCAGTGCAGAAAGCACCGAGTACATCGAACGCTCCGAGTACTCTGGGCGTTCAGAACGCTTCGAAGCCGGCAGCAGTCAGCCAACAGCCGTCTGCCGCCACCGCTCAGCCTATGGCTGCACCGAAAGCGATGCCGTCGATACCTAAGATGCCGGGCGTAGGTTTGGGACTCGGTCCTAAACCCAAGCAGCCCGATATAAATCAATCGACTCCAACGAGTAACGCTCAGCCGCAAGAGGAGGTTAACCGCCCTTTCTCGGCTGACCAATTCAGAGACGCGTGGATTGGTCTGAGCCGCACTCATACTGAGGAACCGCGTCTGGTACAACTGATAGAAACCTATATGCCTGTTCTCACCGATGCCACTACGGCAGAGGTGCAGATGCCTAATCCATGGCAGCAACAGGAGATGCGCAAAGCGCTGCCGCAACTATTGGCGCAACTGCGCAAAGAACTGCATAACAACCAACTGACCATTCAAATCACGTTGGCTGAGTTCGGTGAAGAGCAAATGGCCTTTACCGCCGAAGAAAAATACAAACTGATGGTAGAGAGTAACCCGCTCTTGACCACATTGAAAGAAAAACTAGACCTACAGATAGATTAGGTGTAATGCGAAATAAATACCACTATGAAACCTACATTTTTTAATAGTCGCTACAGACTCAACCCTGAAACACTACAACTTGAACGCGTAGAACAAGGCTTTCGCTATTGGCTTCGTCGTTCGGGGCGTTATTTGTTTGGAGGAATATGTCTCGGTGTCGTCTTCTTCTTTATGTATTCTATATTCTTCCCGTCGCCTCGCGAGTCGGCATTGAAACTACAGAATCGTAATTTGCAATCACAATTGGAGGTGATAGGACGTCAGGTGGATCAAATGCAGGTTGTCATAACGGATTTGTCGCAACGTGACGATAACCTATATCGCGCGATACTCGGAGCCGATCCTATTCCGCAGAGTACGCGTCTCGGTGCCACACGCCAAATCAGTTACTATGATTCGCTGGCGCGAATGAGTAATTTGCAGTTAGTGGCAGACTTGCAACGCAAAGTGGATGTGCTGGAGAAAGAGTTGTATGTCCAGGCGCGCTCATACGACGAGATATTACAGTTGGCAAAGACTCAGGAGGTTAGGATGGAGAATATTCCGGCTATTCAACCGGTATTGAACGAGAACCTCAAGCATATGGCTTCCGGCTACGGATGGCGTATCGATCCTGTATATCACGTGCGCCGTTTCCACCAGGGAATGGACTTCTCTGCGCCTGTCGGTACAGATATCTTTGCTACCGGTAACGGTACGGTCACATATTCCGGTTGGCGTCAAGGCTACGGCGAGACGGTCGAGGTGGATCACGGATTCAATTACTCGACGCGTTATGCGCACTGCAGCAAGCGATTGGTGCATGTGGGACAGAAAGTGAAACGCGGCGATGTGATTGCGCTGGTGGGAAATACCGGTAAATCGACAGGTCCGCACGTGCACTACGAAGTGCATTACCACGGTCAACCTATCGATCCGCGTAACTTCTACTTCTACGATCTGAGTCCGGAGGACTATGACCGAATGGTACAATTGTCTAGCAATATGGGAAATATGATGGATTAACCTAGGCGCAAGAGAAACCTAACCTAAGCGCGAAATGCGCTCTAGTTCTTTCTCGTTGAGCAAGCGTATGGTACGTCCATCAATCTCAATCAGTCCCTCTTGGGCGAACTGGCTGAGTGTGCGAATAGCGTTACTGGTGATCATGTTACTCATGTTAGCCAAATCCTCTCGAGGAATACGCATAGCCAACGTCTTGCCATCGGCCTCCAAACCATAATTGGAACGGAGATGTAGAATAGATTCAGCCAAGCGGCCGCGGATATGTTTTTGCGTTAGATTGACGGTTTGAATCTCAGAGATAGCCAAATCCTTAGCCATGGTTAACATCACTTGGTAACAGAATTGTCCGTTCTCACGAACCAAACGCGTGAAAATCTCGCTATCCATTCGATAGACAGCACACGGCTCGAACGCGCTGGCGCACGAGTTATACGGTTCGCCGGCAATGGCGGCGCGGTAGCCGAAAAGGTCGCAAGGTTTGAGAAGACGGATGATTTGTGCACGCTGACCGATGCCCTCTTTGTAGATACGCACTTTGCCGGTTAGCAGCATCCATATGGATAGGGATTCGTCGCCTTCAGCATGAATAAGAGCGTTTTTGTCATAATGAACAACCTCTACATGTTCGGCTGCCCATTGTTTTTGCTCTTCTGTCAATGTATCCCATATGGGATTTAACTCCCAAAGGGGACTGAAAACAACATCTTTTCTTTTCATCCCGGTATAGTCATTCTATATAATCTGCGGCAAAAATACTTCATTTTTGTGAATTGTGCAAATTTATTTTAATTTTTAATTAAATTAAGGCATTTATTGCCAATAATTTGTAAAAAAGTTTGCGTATTAAAAAAAAACTTAGTACTTTTGCACATTAATTTGGTAAATCAGTCAAACTTGCTACAATAATGAAAGTCAACTACCTTGAGTCACGTCATATCGGGCTCACTCCTGAGGAGGAAAAACAGATGTTGCAAACATTGGGCGTAGAATCGCTCGATGCTTTGGTTCGTGAAACTATGCCGGAAAATATCCTGTTACCGGAGCCGATTGAGTTGGAAGAACCGCTCACCGAGCAGGAACATCTGGAAGCCGCAGATGCATTGGCAGGCCAAAACGAACCATTCCGCTCCTATATAGGTCGCGGATGGTACGGTACCATTACTCCGGCTGTTATCCGCCGCAACATATTGGAAAATCCTGTGTGGTACACCAGTTATACGCCGTATCAGGCTGAGGTGAGTCAGGGTCGTTTGGAAGCATTGTTTGTTTTCCAGACCATGATCAGCGACTTGACCGGGCTGCCTTTGGCTAACTGTTCATTGTTGGACGAAGCAACGGCTGCTGCCGAATCGGTAACGATGATGCGCAATCTGCGTAGTCGCGAGCAAGTGAAGAACGGTGTGTGCAAAGTGTTTGTTGACGAGAAGGTTTGGCCGAATACCTTATCTGTTTTGCATACGCGCGCAAAAGGTCAAGGTATCGAAATCGTAACAGGCAGTTATGCGGATTTTCAGCCTAATGAGGAGTATTTCGGTGCGTTGGTACAATGGCCGAACGCCGATGGCGCTATTGAGGACTACGAGACTTTCATTGAGGATTGCCATGCTGCAGGACTGAAGGTAACGGTAGTTGCCGATCTGATGGCTCTGGCTTTGCTTAAGCCGCTGGATGCAGATATCATGTGCGGTACTGCACAGCGATTCGGTCTGCCGATGGGTTTTGGCGGTCCGACGGCCGGATACATGGCTACGCGCGACGAGTTTAAACGCGATATGCCGGGTCGTATCATCGGTCTGAGCAAAGATAAATACGAACATCCTGCTTATCGCCTGGCGCTCCAGACACGCGAACAACATATTAAGCGCGAGCGCGCTACTTCTAATATTTGTACAGCCGAGGCACTGTCGGCTATGATGGCCGGCATGTACGGCGTTTATCACGGTGCAGAAGGTATCCGCGAGATAGCAGAAGGAATACATAGCAAAGCTGCTTATCTGAATGAGATGCTGCAGGCTTACGGCTTTGAGCAGGAGAATACAGAGTTCTTCGATACGCTGAAGATAACGGCGAATGGCGAGAAGGCGGACGGCGAGTGGCAAAAGCAATTGCGTGAAGCGGCAGAAGCAATGGGTATTAACCTCTATTACGATCCACAAGGATGGGTCGGTCTGTCGGTAGATGAGACGGTCTCGCTGGATGATATGAACGACCTGATTGAATTGTTCGCTTCGATTAGTGACAATATGCCGTGCTATGAGGAGTCGGACGATGCTTTTGAGGGCTTGTGGGCTATCGATGAGAGCCATGTGCGTGAAGTGGATTATATGCAGGCTGAGGTGTTCAAGATCTACCATACCGAGACAGAGTTGATGCGTTATCTCAAACGTCTCGACCGCAAGGATATCAGTCTGGCTACCAGCATGATTCCGCTGGGTAGTTGTACTATGAAACTGAATCCGGCTGCGGCTATGATTCCTGTTACAATGTCCGGCTTGACGGCTGTTCATCCGCTGGCACCGCAATCGCAAGTGCTCGGCTATCAGACTATCATGGAGGAACTGCAGGAACAACTGTGCGCTATCACCGGCTTTGACGCTTGCACGTTGCAACCGACATCGGGAGCAGCAGGCGAATATACCGGCTTGGTGGTTATTCGTGAGTATCTGCGTCGTCTGGGACAGAGCCAACGCAATGTGTTGCTGATTCCTGCATCTGCTCACGGTACTAACCCTGCATCTTGTGTACAAGCCGGTTTTGTACCTTGTGTAGTCAATTGTGATGAGCAGGGAAATACCGATCTGGCTGACTGGAAGCAGAAAGCGGAGGAGAACAAAGATGTGCTGGCCGGATGTATGATCACTTATCCGTCTACACACGGTATATTCGAACAAGCTATTCGCGAGATGGTGAATACTATCCATTCGAACGGCGGATATGTCTATATGGACGGTGCGAACATGAATGCGCAGATCGGCTGGACCAATCCTGCCTTTATCGGTGCAGACGTGTGCCACCTGAATCTGCATAAGTCGTTTGCTTCGCCTCACGGCGGTGGCGGACCGGGCGCAGGTGCTGTATGTTGTACTGAGGCTATGGCTGATTGCCTGCCGACCGATGATGCCAACCGCGTTAGTTCGGCTCTGTTCGGCAATGCCAACATGGCACTTATCTCATGGGGATACATCGCTATGATGGGAACTGAAGGCTTGCGTCACGCAACGGCTGCTGCTATTCTGTCTGCTAACTATATGGCGAAACGACTGAAAGATGCTTACGGTATCGTTTATACAGGTAAGAACGGTCGTGTCGGTCATGAGTTGATTCTCGATTGCCGTCAGTTCCACGCTATCGGTATTACCGAGGCGGATATCGCTAAACGTTTGATGGACTATGGCTATCATGCGCCTACTTTGTCGTTCCCTGTACACGGCACACTAATGGTAGAGCCTACTGAGAGCGAATCGCTCGTGGAGATAGACCGTTTCTGCGATGTGCTCCTGCAGATTCGTCAGGAGATAGCAGATGTAGAGTCCGGTAAAGCAGACAAGACTGACAATGTGCTGCTTAATGCTCCGCACCCGGAGTACGAAGTGGTTGCTGACGAGTGGTCGCACCCATATAGCCGCCGTCAGGCTGCATATCCGACCGATTGGGTTGCACAGACTAAGTTCTGGTGCCCGGTAGGCCGCGTTGACAATGGCTTTGGAGATCGTAATCTTATTGCTAAATTTGCATAATGAAGAAGAATCAAAGACTGAGAGAACAAATAAAGAAGTACAAACGTACGTTACCCTTCATCGTTGCCAAAGAATTGGTAATGATAGTGCTTTGTACTTTGCCCTATGCCTTAACTGTCAATCAATTGCTCGTCCCTCACGCTATCGTGGGCGGTGGCGTGACAGGTATTTGTGAGATCATTTATTTCTCCACCAACGCGTACGTACCGATTTGGTTGAGTAGCGCTTTGCTCAATATTTTCTTGTTGGTATTAGCTGTGTTTACCGTCGGATGGCGTAATACGTTACGAACGGTATGGGGAACAATGTGGTTAACTATATGGCTTAAGGTGGTGCCTATTGCTCCTGTTCCATTGTTGTCTGACTCGTTCATGGCAGTGGTGATCGGAGGAGTGTTTACTGGATGCTTCTTGGGTATATGTTTCTTAAACAACGGTTCTACCGGAGGTACGGATATCATAGCGATGATAGTCAACAAGTATCACCATCTACCGATGGGCAGAGTGCTGATGGTGGCTGATTTGATTGTTATTTCTTCGGCCTTCTTCCTGCCTACTATCCAGGCTTCCGGTATGCAAGGCGCAATAGAGAGAATATTGTTCGGTATGACCTATACGTTCATGTGCTCAATGGCTATTGACTGGGTAATGAATAGAATGCGTCAATCCGTTCAGTTCATGATATTTACGAAGAAACCGGATGAGATAGCCGAAGCGATTATTACGCAGGCACATCGTGGTTGTACATTTTTGGAGGCGCAAGGTGGTTATAACAAACAACCGATGAAGGTTGTGACCACCATAGCACGTTCGTACGAATCGGCAACAATATTTCGTCTTGTGCGTGCAATAGATCCCAATGCGTTCGTTAGCCAAAGTCAAGTGCGCGGAGTCTTTGGACTAGGCTTTGATCCCATGGCTAACGGCAAGTAAAATATATTTGTGTTTAATAAGATATTGTATTTTGTAGAAGCATGTTATCTTATCGCTCTATTGTCAATCCACATACTGCGCAACAGTCGTCTAAACTGCGAACGGTTATAGATTACATAGTAATTGTTCTCGGCATCTTTCCGATGGCGCTGATGGTTAACTGGGTACTTTTGCCTCATGCCTTTGTGGGTGGCGGATTGACAGGTATATGTTCAGCAATCTATTATGTTACAGGTGGCATGTTCCCAACGATATACCCTGAGTACGGAGGAGCAGTTCCGGTCTGGTTGACAACGTTTGTCTTTAACCTGATACTGCTGCTGATAGCCGGTTTTACAGTAGGATGGAGTTTTTGCGCTCGCACTGTAGTCGGTGTATTGGCAATAACGTTTTGGTATCGTGTTATACCTATCTTGCCCGAACCGATTATTGCTGATCCGTGGCTGGGCGCTATTATCGGAGGTTTTGTCTTCGGTCTCAGTCTGGGTGCGGTCATTATATGTAACGGTTCATCCGGAGGCACGGATATTGTGGCAATGATTGTCAATCATTACCGCGATATATCGATGGGCAATATCATGCTTCTATGTGACATAACCATTATTCTGTCTGCTTTCTTCCTGCCTATCCCGGAACGCATGTTGACTGATGAAGCAAATCCGATGTATATTCAGATTAAGCGTGTGTTGTGTGGTGTTTGCATGACGGTATCTTATACAGCGGCGGTTGACTGGTTTATTGCACGATTCCATCAGTCGGTACATATCTTTATCTATTCCAGTAAGTACGCAGAGATAGCGACAGCCATCAATACCACTGTCAATCGCGGCGTTACGGTGTTGGACGGAACAGGATGGTACTCGCAGAAACCGGTGAAAGTGATTTCTGTGCTGGCGCGTAAGCCAGAGGCATCGTTCATTCTGAATCTGGTGAATGAAATCGATCCCAATGCGTTTGTTAGTCAAGCCAATGTGGCGGGTGTGTTCGGAGCAGGATTTGATACTATCAAAAAGAAATAAGCCGTTTAACGGCTTAGTCCTAATTTCTCTATCGCTTTGAGCGTGAGTCGTGAGAGTGCGTAGTGGTCTATGTCTGTCCATTCCACTGTCAGTGTGTTTTCTATTTGTGGAAGAACATCCACCTTGTGGACGCAGAAACGCGCGTGTAGGCGCTGGTGCGAGAGAATATGTGTGATGGATAACGGTAACGGGTTGATGGCTTTTGGTTGCTTGTCGTGCTCCTCCAGAACAAACTCATACAAGTGTTGCCAAATATCCTTTTGTGTACGTTGGTGCAATAGGGTGTATAGTTTCCCGTCTCGACGACAAAGATAAACATGATAGTCCAACCAACGGTCTCGTAGTTGCGGCCGCGGTTTGCGTACAGGTAGTAGTTCAGCGGTGCCGTGTGCGTGACTGATACATTGCGCCTGTAATGGGCATGTCAGACAATTATCTCCTAATGTGGGTGTGCAATAGAGTGCCCCAAACTCCATTATCGCAGAGTTGAAAAGACGAGGATTCTCTCGATCCAGTATTTTCTCTATATGTTTATGAAATAGTTTCTTCCCGTTTGTTGTGTCAAAAGGTTCGTCTATGTCTAACAGACGAGCCACAACGCGGTAAACATTTCCGTCCATAGCCGGGTAGGGTTGGTTGTACGCGAATGAAGCTATTGCACCTGCGGTATAGTCTCCGACGCCCGGTAACTGACGGATATCTTCAAAACGAGTAGGGAAGGGCGTCCATCCGCGTTCTACTATCATTTGTGCCGCTTTATGCAGATTGCGTGCTCGGCTGTAATAACCGAGTCCTTGCCACTCGCGCAACACGTCATCTTCGGCAGCAGCAGCCAGGTCTTCTACGTGTGGCCAACGTGCTACAAAACGCAAATAATAATCGAGTCCTTGCTGCACGCGGGTTTGTTGCAAAATGACTTCGCTCAACCATATTCGATACCCCTCTTCTGTCTCTCTCCAAGGCAGAATTCGGTGGTTGATGGCATACCAACGATATAAATGATTATACAAATTTTCCATTACGGGTGCAAAATTACAAAAAAATAACGATTTTTGAAATTTTTTTCACGAAAAACTTTTGTATTTCAATAATTTATAGTAATTTTGCACCGTTTTTTCGCCAATAACTCAAAATATTCATATAATTATGACTAAAGCTGAACTCATTAATGAAATTGCAATCTCGACCGGTTATGACAAAACCACGATCAGTATTATCGTAGAGTCGATGATGGAGAATGTAAAAAAGAACGTTGCTAATGGTGAGAATGTTTACCTTCGTGGCTTCGGTAGTTTCATTACCAAAGTCCGCGCTGCTAAGGTAGCTCGTAATATCAGCAGAAATACATCCATTCAGGTTCCTGAGCATAAGATCCCTGCTTTCAAGCCTGCAGCTGAGTTTATGGATGACGTTCGTTAATTGCGACAATAAATAAATATTTTATACAATAACGTTTTAATTTTTATCAATTATGCCAAACGGAAAGAAGCATAAGAGACATAAGATGTCCACGCATAAGCGTAAAAAACGTCTGCGTAAGAATCGTCATAAGCATAAGTAATTGACGGTTTCAGACTAGTGGCTTTGTGGCTTAAGGTTTGCCTATGTGTAGGCAAACTGCCGCAAAGCCTTTTGTTTTATTTCATTAAATCCCTATCAAGTATGAAGAGCGAATTGATTGTGGACGTACAGCCGCAAGAGATAGCTATAGCGCTGACAGAGGATGACCGATTGCAGGAAGTGGCGCGTGAACGCCGCGACCAAGACAATTTTGCCGTAGGTAATATATACTACGGCCGGGTCAAAAAAGTCATGCCAGCGCTGAATGCCGTCTTTGTGGATGTAGGTTACGAGAAAGAAGCTTTTCTCCATTATTTGGATTTAGGTTCACAGTTTCGAACGCTGCAGTCCTATGTCACCAAGGCCGTTTCCGACCGCCGTCGAGTGCCTCTGATTCAGAAAACACCTCGTCAGCCGGAAGTAGGCAAAGAAGGACAGATAGCCGATGTGCTCAAAGTGGGCGACCCTATATTGGTTCAGGTTTCCAAAGAACCGATTAATACCAAAGGTCCGCGTCTAACGGCTGAGATTTCTATTGCCGGCCGCAACATCGTGCTCATTCCTTTTGCCGACGGCGTTATGGTGTCGCAGAAGATTAAACGCGAGGCGGAACGCCAGCGTCTAAAGCAACTGATGCTCTCTATCAAACCTGTTGGTTTCGGAGTCATCGTGCGTACTGTAGCCGAAGATAAACGCGTGGCTGAGTTGGACAATGAACTTCGACTGCTCGTAGAGCGGTGGGAGGAAACGATTAAGACACTCCAGCAACGCGAGCCTGTCAGTCTGGTGAGCGAGGAAATGGGACGTACACTCGGAATCATCCGTGACGTATTGGGTCCTGACTTTACCTCCATTCAGATTAACGACCGTGCCATCTATGATGATGTGCGTCAATATCTGGAGTTGATAGCACCTGAGAGTGCAAAGATTGTCAAGCTTTACCAGGGCACGCAACCTATCTTTGACCATTTCGACATCACCCGTCAAATGAAGACGGGACTCGGCAGAACGGTCGGATTCAAGCATGGTGGATATCTCATCATCGACCGAACCGAAGCACTGTTCTCTATTGATGTCAACTCCGGCAGCAAGAAACTGTATGAGGATCAGGAGGAGAATGCCTTCCAGTTCAATATGCTCGCAGCTGATGAACTGGTGCATCAACTTAGGCTTAGGGATATAGGTGGTATCATCATTGTCGATTTTATCGATATGGATACCAAGGACCACCAGCAGCAACTTTATGACTATGTGCGTAAACTCATGGAACGTGACCGCGCCAAGCATAATGTGCTGCCGCTCAGTAAGTTCGGACTGATGCAAATAACGCGTCAGCGCGTTCGTCCGGCTGTGGAGGTAGAAGTGATGGAAACTTGTCCGACCTGTATGGGTAAGGGTAAGATTCAACCGTCCATCCTGTTTACCGATCAGTTGGCAGAGGAATGCGAACATATGTATGAGAACTACGGTCGTGGTCTGCAGTTGCATTTGCACCCCTATGTTTATGCCTATGTCAGCCGTGGTTGGTTCATGTCGCTGAAGGCTCAGTGGCGTCGCCGTTTCGGTGTGCGCGTTGTTGAGAACCAAGCACTCGGAATGCTGGAGATGCGTTTCTATGACGAGAAAGGCAATGTGGTGACACACCCGCAATCTGAACCCAAGATGGAGAAAGAGATGCCTAAGCAGGAACAAAAGGAAGAACAACCTAAGGCGGAACAACCGAAGCAGGAATCCAAGAAGGCTGAGCCTAAACAACAGCCGAAATCGGAGCCAAAGAAAGTTGCGCCGAAAAAGGTAGAGGAGCCGAAGAAGGCAGAACAGGTTAAACAAGCAGAACCTACTCAGCAGGAGACCCTTAATGCAGCAGAGCCGAAGAAGAAATCGCGTCGTAAGAAAGCTGCTAAGAAAGAGACTCCGAAGGAGGAAACGCCTATACAACCTATTCAGAAGCCTGTGCCGCAAGAGACTGCGGCGGCTGCAAGCGAGACGCAAGCAGAGCCGAAGAAAAAGGCTAAACGCTCGCGCAATGCTGCCAAACCAAAGGCTGCACCGGTTGAACCTGTTGAGAAATCTCAGGCAGAGAAAAAGGCACCTGCGTCAGTCAAACGCCGTGAGCGTAAGAAGAATGCACAGGTTGTTGCCGCTGCCCAAAATGGAGAAAAGTAAAGAAGAGAGAGAGACTCGAATTGAGCCTCTCTCTTTTTTTGTATTCAGCT
>JAEEHO010000062.1 GCA_016280845.1 Paludibacteraceae bacterium
CATGAATTGACGCACCTGCCACGGGATTGCCCACATCATCAACCGCCTTGAGGACAATTCGAGTTTTAGCCCCCCTGATGTGCGCACGTTCGAAATCAGGACTGACATCCCGTCCATAAGTAAACGTGCCAATCAAGATTGCAAAAAATGCCAATGCTGAAGCCTTCTTCACATACCGCCTTTCTCTTTCACTTTTTGATAGAACATGAAATTGTAGAAATACGACACATCCTTCATGTCACAAAAACAGTGTTGTTCTTCATTCATGATATTCCAAATTTGTGTCATTACGAACAGGGTTGAACACATGGACAAAGCGAATCGTTGGATTACCTTTCCATGCGGGTGACACAATAATATTTTCTATTGCCCCATAATTTGCAGCGACAACATGACCTCTATCGTCTAATTCCGTTCTCAGGCGCACTATCAATTCGCACTCTCGGCCATCCGTTGGGTGAGATAAATGTCGCGCATTGCCATTGCGGACAATTTTCAAGGAACTGACATCCACCTTATTGGTTTCAGCAAAATACGCGTATCTGAAATCACTACAATTCATGATAGGTGCGAAATAACCACCGTCGTGTTCTCGTGGGAATGTGACCTCTGCGTAGCAAAGCTTTGAATCGTCCAAAGACAAACCATCCCACATTACCTTTACCAAAACATCGGACGACTCCCCAATCCCATAAGGTTTGACGAAATCGTTCCGCTCAAGATCCACCCCCACCCAGCTGTTGGTCGAAGGTATGGCGCGAGCCGGAGAACCAAATACCAACAGCTTGGATAATGTCCCCATCCGCCTAAGCGGCAAATCGACTTTCATCCCCCACGGCTGCCACTTGCCATTCTTAACAGCATGTTCATGTCCCATTGCAATGAAACACAGTTTTTTCTGTGACCTGTACCAGCCATCTTTGGTGACCTTGATTTCTATCTCGTTCCCAGTCGTTTTCCCTTCAATGACGAAAACACCATTCGTATCGGTCTTGCCATCAATGTCATAGGAATTAAGTCGATAGTTCATTCCCATCAGCACGTGTACAGACGCACCGGATACGGGCGCACCGTATTCGTCGTGAACAGACAACTCCACGCGCGCCTTAGCTCCATTGAGGTGCGCATGTTGAAAATCTGAATCGACTAATCGTCCCCAGATTGAAGTTCCCGTCAAAACGAAAACAAACGCTAGAACTGCAAATTTCATCAGAACTTACCTTATGCCAACATTTGTGATCCCATGCCCCCTTCATCTCTTTGGCTCTAGGTTCGTATCGTTGGGGGTGGGGTTGAATTTGTACTTCACACGCATCTCACATTCACCACGCCAACCACCGTCGACAATAATCCCATACAAAGTTGAATAATTCATTGCTACAAGATTTCCCCGAGAGTCCTCCTTGCAACGCGTTCTTGCTACCATGATTACATCCGGATCATATCCAGTGTACTGATAGTCTCCCTTCCTCATCTTGGTACTAGTCGATAAGCTGCGCTTCTCATATCGCCTGCTCGTATCCGCATGATAAACTCCACCAAAGGTACACCTCTTAACACGGTTTGTCACATAGAAACCAGATTGGTTTCCGGGGAAACGAACATTCAAAACCATCCGATCCGTTTCATCTATCGGTTTTCCATCCCAATCCAAGTTCACTTCAAAATCCGTTACTTTGCCGCCATGCCCCTCATGGTTCCAATCCATCAACTCCATATCAAATCCAATCCAACAGTTAGTGGCCGGAATCATATAGCCGTCCACCTTGCTGATTAACTTGACAGGGTTTCGCACCTCTCTGAAAACAAGCGGTATTTCCATCCCCCACGGTTGCCATTTACCGTCCTTGACTTCATACTCGTTACCAATCCCGATGAAACAGAGCCGTTCCTTGCTCGGCTGGTAATAACCATTTTTCATGGCAGTGATTTCAATCTCGTTCCCCGTCGTTTTCCCTTCAACCACAAAGATGCCGTTCGTGTCGGTAACACCGTCGATGTCGTAGGATTTGAGCCGGTAGTTCATGCCCATCAGAACATGAATTGACGCACCCGCAACGGGATTGCCCACATCGTCAACCGCCTTGAGGACAATTCGAGTTTTAGCACCCCTGATTTGCGCACGTTCAAAATCAGGACTGACATCCCGTCCATAAGTAAACGTGCCAATCAAGATTGCAAAAAATGCCAATGCTGAAGCCTTCATCACATACCGCCTTTCTCTTTCACTTTTTGATAGAACATGAAATTGTAGAAATACGACACATCCTTCATGTCGGAATGGAGCCATCGATCACCCCAGCGCAATCGCGTTGGCCATCCATTGGGCCGAGGTATACCTTGATGAATTACTGTAAGCGACTCTTCGCCATCTTCTTCTTGATCCCGCTCCAAAGCACATTCCAAGTCAAAATTGTCCCGCCAAGTAATTTGGTTAAGTACATTTGTCGCGCCAGTCGGGCGCGTCAAGGCGGGAATGCCTTGCGTCAAAATCGCGCCTCGCAGCAACAACGTAATGTTCGTCGCGTTCATGCTCGGAGGATTGAGGTAGAACACCGTATTTGTTTTAAACATGGATGGATCGACAGCATCCATTGTCTGTGCCTGCGTTACGGATATTTTATTCACGCCGAAGGCATCCTCCTCGATATTCCATCCCGCCCAAGTCGTTCCACCTCCGCCATTCATCACGCTTCGCCCTTTCCATAGCTCCTGATGGTGCCAACAGTATTGGACATAGCCGGACGTTACTCCGCTCAAAAATGATATGCTGTTGTTGTCATAAAGCTGAAGAACCTCGTCGCCAGTCGAGTAGAAGTTGACGGC
>JAEEHO010000063.1 GCA_016280845.1 Paludibacteraceae bacterium
ACCTTGATTTCCCACTCTGCCCAACGGTCGAGGTTAGCTGCATCGGTAGGACCGAAATCAAACAGATTGCTGTTGTACCAAGTCATATCGCTGCTGTATGCGCTGGAGTTGGACTTATTGAGGGTTGCAGGCAGTACGATAGCAGAACCGGCAGCTTTGCTCAGCTTGATGCTCTTCAGTTTCGGCTGACCCCAATCCATGACATTCTTAACACGGATCTTGTAGCTACCTGCCGGCAGATACCATGTAGATGTACCTTCTTCGGTTACTTCACCGGTCTTGTGCGACGAAGGCATGGTATAAGTAGTGTTGCCGCCAACCAATTCCAGTTGCCATTGGTGACCGTTGGGATAATAACCGGTTGTAGTAACGGTGTATTCACCTGCGCTGCTCAGCTTAACATTCCACTCAGCCCAACGATCGAGATTGTGTGCGTCGGTCGGACCGAAATCGAAGAAACTGGAGTTGTAGTAAGTCATATCGCTGCTGACAGAAGCCACGTTAGACTTAGTGAGCGTACTCGGCAGAGAAACGGTCGATCCGCTACCACTACCACTGCCGCTACCACCGCCATTCTCACTCTTAGAGATAGTGATCGAAGCGTTCAACTTGTTCATACCGGTGCTGGACTCCCAAACGTCCTTGTTAGCAAAGCGAACAGAGAAGGCGGGCTTAGAAGCCAGGCTCTCATAGCGATCCGGCATGTTCAGATAAATCTGATAAGTACCGGTAGCGATATCTGACGGCAGAGAAATAGTCTCATTGATTGTGGTGGACTCACCCGGTTTCCATTTACGCGGGTCGGTAGCCAAACGGATAGAATACTTCTTGCTGCTATTCTTGAGCACGATGTATGCATAACGCTTGTTGTACAGCGGTGCATAACCTACGTTCTTCAGTTTGATATTAACGGACATAGAACCGCCCTGAGTAGCAGAACTGCTGTATGTACCACTTACCAATTGGAAGCGATAACCCATCTTGCGGTTAAGATTGTTGAAGATATAATCGCCGTTCGATTTATTGCTTTTCCATCTATCGGTTACTTGGCGTGCATAGCCGTCACCGCAGAAGGACCAGTGATAGGTAGCCATCTCGGACTCAGCGTTCTTATATACTTGCTTTGCCAGATCGTCATCATCTACGTTGGTCTCACCGCCATTAGGCACGTAGAGAGTCTCGCTGGCAATATAACTGCGAACAGAAGAATCGTCGCTATGACCAACGCTGGCATAAGTACCGTCATTACCGTAGTTATTCAGGAATGCGTCATTGTGGCAACCGATACGTGCTCTCGGGTTGCTGGTCGAATATGCCTCAGAAGAAGAGAGAGCCGAAGTGCTATAACCCTTAGCTGCCAAATATTCGGTTTTGATCATCGGATAGCGAACCAACAGGAAACGGTCGGTCGGGCATGCATCCAACAGAGCGTCAATTACAGCTATACGGTCCGAATTCATTCGTTGGGTCTCATTGCCGAAATGGGAACTATAGTACCACTCGCCCCATCGACCAACGAAACCTGCTTCCAATGCATAGATAACATCAGCATTGTCTTTCAGGTGCGATTTCAATTGACTGATGTGTTTTTTTACCCACGACAGAGAAGCGTCATTGCCGCTCTGCCAATCATAACCAAAACGAAGTACACACTTGAAACCTTTGTCACGAAGGACTTGCATGTCATCATCAAAACCTTTTAAGATTGCGCTTGGTAAATCTTGGGATTTGTATCTACCCAAATAATACACCAATACGACCAGACTTTGGTTTTCACGTCCAGATTCGGTGAAATACCAATTTTCGCGGCTGCCTTTCAGCAAGTGGTTTTCACTTTCGGAAAGCATTGTTTCTCCACCGACCTCACCGGTGAATCCACGTTCCGGATTAGGGAAGATTGTTTTGTCATCTGCCGTGTAGGTGACAGCAGTTGCATACGTACTGAACATAGCCAGACATAGCAATAAAGAGAAAATCTTAGTTCTCATAATAAAAAGATGTTTGGTAATTATTAAAGTTAAATGGCCTACAAAGGTGATACCCCACCACCTCCGATACCTAAAATGTATCTTGTTTGTTATATGTTTTTCAGTTCCGCTGTTGCATAGCGCAGATACTAGTCTGCGCTATGCAATCGGAACGATGTGTCATGGTTTTTATCGGAGCAGATACTTCTGACCGTTCTGGATCACAATGCCCTTGTACGAACTATTCACTTGACGACCAAGGATATCGTACATAGGAGCGTTTGTATCCAGCGGAGCGAAGGTTTCCTCCAAACCTTGCGCTTCACTCTCAGTGCTGCTGAAAGTCAGCGTTATATTTTGCAGTTTGGGCTGACCCCAATCCAGGATATTCTTGACACGCAGTCTGTAGGTACCTGCCGACAGATTCCATGTCGTACTGCCACTTTCTGTCAGCGAACCCGTTGCATATGACTTAGGCATAGCGTAGGTATTGTTGGCATCTACCAATTCCAATTGCCACTGGTGGCCGTTAGGATAATAACCAGTGGAATAAACGGTATATTTGCCTGCATTGCGTACGCTGATCTCCCACTCTGCCCAACGGTCGAGATTATGTCCGTCGGACGGACCGAAGTCAAACAAGTTGGAGTTGTAGTAAGTCATATCGCTGCTGACAGCTTTGACATTATTTTTGTTGAGTGTGCCCGGCATAACGACAGCCGATGAGGACTGACCGCTTCCTACATAGGAGATGGATACACTCTTCAGTTTAGCTTGGCTCCACTGCTTAACATTCTTCACGCGAATCTTATACGAACCGGAAGGCAAGTACCAAGTTTCCGTACCTTCCTCGGAAACTTCACCTGTCTTGTGCGACGACGGCATGGTATAAGAGGTATTGCCGCCTACCAGCTCAAGTTGCCACTGGTGGCCGTTAGGATAATAACCGGTGGTAGCAACCTTGTATTCGCCTGCGGTGCTCAGTTTGACATTCCACTCTACCCAACGATCCAAGTTCTGTGCATCTGTCGGACCGAAATCGAAGAAATTGGTATTGTAGTAAGTCATATCGCTGCTGACTGATCCGGCATTAGCCTTGTTCAGCGTACCCGGCAGAGATACCACATTGCCGGTCCAATCGTTAGAATGGAAGATCACCTTGCTACTCGTCAACTCGATCGTGCGATAGTAGTCACCTGCGGTGCACAACATCGGCATCCAGCCATAGTTAGCATCCTTATATACAAAGCATAAACGATAAGCGCCGGCTGCTACAGAACTAGGAATCGGCACGCTGCTCAAGGAAATAGCAGATGTCACATAGTGATTGGCTGCCAACGAACGACTCGCTTGCTTGAGCACTGATACCACTTTTTTGCCGTTCTTATCCATCAGCGCTACTCCGTACGAACCGTCAAAATCCGACAAACCGTAGTTCTGCATCTTGGCGATAGAGGCCGTGAACGTAGCAGTGCGATTGAATGAAGACTCATTGCTGAACGAGATAGTGGTGGTTGCTATTTGCGGTATAGCCTTCGGCGAATTGGACTTAGCCGGCTGCAAACCGATATAGAATGCTGTATTCTTGTTGTAACCTTTGTCAGTTCCACCTGTACCCTGCTTGCCGCTAGGTGTCAACAGACTCAACAGATAGTATCCGTCGTTGCTGCCTGCCCAGCCCCAGTTGATGTGGAAATAGCCGGAGCCGTCGCTACCATCGCAAACAAATGCGTGACCGCCTTGTTCGTTGCTACCGCTAACGAGCACAGGTCTCTTGCCCTTCAGCTCAGCAGCAATAATCGAGTTCAAACTGTCCGGCGAATACATATCCTTGCGAATACGCTGATAGTTGGCGTCATAGCCGAAGTAGTTCTTCAGTGCTGCAGGCACCTTCTGTGTCTGAGCGCCACTACCGTTCTGACCGTAGTTCATATCCACTGCCACACCGCAATGATACATCAGCGTTGCGACCGCATTGGCCTGCGTGGTGGTATAGGACTGAAATTTATACGTATCTGTCATGTTGGCCCAATCGTACGTTGTATTGCCGAAGTTGGCAGACAAAGTAGCAGACTGACCTACAGGATCGTCGCAAACCCACGAATAGGAGTGCGAACTCTTACCCTTGGTTGGATATTTGTGATAATACATCACTTGTGCCATAGCCGTAGCTACACAGCCGGTGACACAATGATAATAGCCCTTGGCATCATAAGTCGGGGTCTGGCGATAATAAGGATCGCTCTGACTCCATTGACTCTTTAAGAGTGGTTGTACGACAGCTGTTGCGCGGCGCGGTTGAGCAGCGGATTCGTTATCCAAAGCGGCCAATTGCTCATCGTAGCATTCAAGCCAGTACTGCAAAGCCGGAGACATATTGTTCGGATCAAAAGAACCTTTATCGCTATAACCGAGCACTTCGGGCAATCGATCATCAGCCGCGACGACGACATAACTATCACCTGTATTGACGGCGAAGTATGAAGACGAAGACTTCGCAATCTTGGGTTGAGCGGACTGGTCCTTTGCCGGAGCACGACGGATGTCGGCTTTGGAGATAAAATCACTGGCTATGTTAATAGCCTCCTGAGGTGTACGCGCTGCTGCCAATGCTTCTCCGATTGAGAAGAGCGCTAGCGCCACTAAACAAACTGTCTTTTTCATAATTAAAAACAGACTAATGGGTTAGTACTATAAAATAAGCAGTTCCCCAATCTGCATAGCGACCGGAGTGGCCTTTGGGGGTCAACTCCAGCGCTGTGCAATATTTGGAACTTTGGTGTCATGTTGATGGTGGTATTTCGGATCAACACATTACCAAAGCAAATATTTCTTGTTATTTTGTATTACTATTCCCTTGTAGGATGCGTCTACGCGACGTCCCATGATATCGTACATCGGTGCGTTCTGATCCAACGTATCTTGAACTTCATCGATAGCCTGCGGCTTATGGTTAGCAGCACCGGTCAGCGTTATGCTCTTCAGTTTCGGTTGTCCCCACTCCATGATGTTTTTGATACGGAGTGTATAGATACCGGAAGACAGATTCCATGTAGTGTTTTCGGTCTGAACACCCGATGCCCAAGTTGCCGGCAAGGTGCAGGTATTGTTGGTACCAACTAATTCCATTTGCCATTGGTGGCCATTCGGATAATTACCTTCAATAGCGACATTGTAATTGCCCGAAGATGATACTTGTATCTGCCACTCAGCCCAACGGGTCTGCGTTTGCACGCTCTTAGGACCGAAATCGAAGTAATTGTTCTCGTACGTCATATCCTCGCTTACTTCGCTCATATTAGCGATATTGAGTGTAGCAGGCAGTGCGATAGCCGAAGGAGCAGCCTTAGTCAAATTGACACTCAGCAGTTTCGGCTGACCCCATGCCAAGATATTCTTGATACGGATCTTGTAATTTCCAGCCGGCAGATTCCAAGTAGCAGTCTCTGTCACAGTACCTTGCTTATATGATTTCGGCATTTGGCAGATAGTGTTAGTACCGCTTATCTCCAGCTGCCATTGGTGACCGTTAGGATAATTGCCTACGGTTGTAACCGTATATTCGCCGGCAGTTTTCACGTTAACATTCCACTCTGCCCAGCGAGTCTGATCTTGCACGCTCTTAGGACCGAAGTCGAAATAATTGTTCTCATAATAGGTCATATCGCTGCTAACAGAAGCCACATTAGACTTAGTGAGCGTTGCCGGTGTTGCGATATAGTTACTATTGGATGAACCCGAGGTAATCTTTACACTTGCGTTCAAGTTGTTCATACCGGTTGCTTCATCCCACATATTCTTGTTAGCAAAGCGGATTGCATAAGCTGGTTTGTTTTTCAACAATTTACCAGTGTCCGGCAGATGCAGATACAATTGGTATGTTCCAGTTGGCATATCTGCAGGAATGTCAATCTTCTCGTCAATATTAGTGATTACTCCATTCGGTTTCCATGTACGTGGATCTGACTTAAGAGCAATACTCTTTGTGTAACTACCATTCTTCAACACGATACGCGCCTTACGAAAGTTGTATAACGGAGCAAAACCAACATTCTTAATATTCATTTGAACGGTCATTTGGGCTCCTTGGGCAACAGAACTGCTATAGTATCCTTCTAACAACTGATAGCGGTAACCTAATCTGCGATTCAACTCATCAAAAGTGCCATTTTCCGGTTTGCGCCACATATCAGTTACTGTTTCGGAATAACTACTCTTGATAAACGTCCAATGCATAGTACTCATTTCTGCAATAGTTTTATCATAAGTGGCTTGTTCTTTTGCTTGCTTTTCATCTGTGATATCCGTTTCTCCACCGATAGGCACAAATAGTGTTTCATCTGCAATATATTTCTTTTGCGCTTTTCGTGTGCTTTCTGTAGAAGAATATGTTCCCATATTGTCTTCATTGTAGAGGAATGCATCATTAAAGTGTCCAAGACGTGCTTTAGGCGTTCCTTTAAAAGCCTCATCTTTATTCAAAGCAGCAGAATTTACCTTAATAGAATCCAAATACTGTTGCTTAAATATCGGTCTACGAAGCAAGAGACAACGATCCTCCGGTATTGCAGCCAACGCTGCAGTTAATAAGTCTTTACAGTCTTTGTTAATTTTGGATACATGGTTTCCAAAGTTATCTGTGTAATACCACTCACCATATTGTCCTACAAATCCAGCTTGGAAACAAAAGATAACATCGGAATGCTTTTTCCAATATGGCTTATATTGACTAAGATGCTCTTTTATCACAGACAACGAGGCATCTTTAGCAGATTCATTTTTCCCTTCTCCGTAACTTTCTTCTGCATATGCAATGCGCACGATTGCTTTCATTCCTTTTTTTCGAAGCGTATCCATATCTGCCTCAAATCCATCAAATACAGCTTTTGGCAGTTCATTTGTTTTTCTAAATTCGTCCAAATAATACAATACAAGAATCAAAGTTCCTTGATCTTTTGTTGCATGTTTCTTGAGTTCTGATTCTCTACCATTCAAGGCACGATAATCTTTGTTTGCATGCCTTGTTGCCTGATGAAGGAATCCACGTTCTGGATTCGGAAAGATTGTGTTGTTGTCAACCGTGTAAGTAACGGTGGTTGCTTGTGTACCGATTGCCATTAGGCAGAGCAGTACGAATAAAAATGTTTTTTTCATAAATTGAGTATTTGGTAAAAAAGTTAAATGGTGTATTCGGTTGGTTATATAAAGTTAAATGATTTTGCGGTATAAAAGTTAAATGGTGTATTCGGTATATATGTAATATATAGTATATTCGGTTGGTATGATTATTTGTTCTTTTTCGGTATAAAATAGTGTTTTTCGGAACGGCTTTCCTAAAAAACCGCATAGCGCTTAGAACTGCTTTTTGTAGCAATTCCAAGCGCCATGTCATATTCAAGACTTTGGAGTCATGGTTGTTGGTTCATTGAATCAGTCCATTCTACCAAAGTATGTATTTCTGTTTGTTTTGGATCACAATGCCCTTGTAAGTAGCATTGACTCTGCGACCCAGGATATCGTACATCGGTGCGTTTTTATCCAGCGGAACGAATGTTTCGTCTATTGCTTGCGGATTCGGAATTTCACCATCGTACTCGAGCGTCAGGCTCTTCAGTTTCGGCTGGCCCCACTCCATGATGTTCTTTATGCGGAGCATATAAACGCCGGCAGGCACATTCGTTAGATTCCACTTGATTGAATCAGGATTCTCCAAGAACTCTTCACCCGTAGTCCACGATGCAGGAATTGAATAAGCCTCTGCACCGCTATTCTGAAGTTCTATCTGCCACTGGTGGCCATTCGGATATGCTCCGATTGCTGAAACGAAATATTCACCCGGGTACTTCAAGTTTACTTGCCACTCTGCCCAACGACCTGTATTGGTACCATCACCAGGACCGAAGTCGAAGTAGTTGGTGTTGTAGTAAGTCATATCCTCGCTGACAGCATTCACATTGTTGATATCGAGTGTTGCAGGCAGCGTGATAGCATCGTCCGGATCAACAGGAACGGTACCATCGTTAGTAACCTGGATAGAAGCATTCAGTTTGTTCATACCGGTAGAAGACTCCCATACGTTGGTATTGGCAAAGCGTACGGAGAACGCAGGCTTGGAAGCCAACGAAGCATATGCGTCCGGCAGATTGAGATACAACTGGTATGTACCGGAAGGTACAGTACTAGGGATCTTCACCTGCTCGGTGATATTCGTCTCTACGCCATTCGGCAACCACGTACGCGGGTCGCTCGCCAGTTTGATGGAATAAGTCTTATTATTGCCCTTCAGCACCAAGTATGCGGGGCGCTCGTTGTACAACGGAGCGTAGCCGACATTCTTAATCTTGATACTGATACTTGCCTTTGCGCCTGCCTGTGCCTGTTCAGGGAAAGTAGCGCTAACCAACTGGAAACGATAACCCATATAACGGTTCAGTTCATCGAAAGTGCCGTTATTGCGCCACATATTGGTAGTTTTCAATGCATATCCTTTGTTGATATAAGTCCAGTGAAGGCGACTCATATCTGCGACAGTTTTTTCACGAGAACAGAATATTTGCGCCAACTCTGTGGAGTCAACATCACACTCACCACCCATCGGCACATAGAGTGTTTCTTGTGCCAAATACGGCTTTTGCTTTGCGGTATCATTATAGGTACCCATATTGTCGTAGTCGTAGAGGAATGCATCATTGTGGTGACCGATACGAGCTCTCGGGATATCCTTGTAAGCATCAGCCTTTGTAAGCGGCTTTGTATCACCTATATATTCAGTCTTGAAAAGCGGTGTGCGCAATTGTATGCAACGGTCAGCCGGAACTATCTTGAGCAACGAATCAATCAACGTCCTACGATTTGCAGTCAAGTGGCTTGTCTGGTTTCCAAAATTATCGGAATAGTACCACTCGCCCCACGCGCCGACAATACCTGCCTGAACAACATAGATAACATCGGCATTGTCTTGCAAATGTTGCTTATATTGCGAAAGGTGACCAAGCGCGATATCCAGCGTTGCATCTTTACCGGACTCGTTCGATCCTTTGCCATAGGTGCCTTGAGGATAGGCGAAACGAAGAATACACTTCATTCCTTTGTTGCGCAACTTCTGCATATCGCTATCAAAGCCATCGAGAACCTCAGAAGGCAATGTCGGTGTTGTCAAGAAACTATCCAAATAACACACCATCAACACCAACGTTCCATTGTCATCCGACTTATGACTATCCAAAGAACTGGAAGACAAGCAAGTGGCTGAACCTTTGCACACATGCTTCTCCGTGTGGAGATAGAACCCACGTTCAGGGTTCGGGAAGATGCTGTTGTCAGCAGTGTAATTGATGGTTGCAGCGTTAGTAACGATAGCTGCTGCGCAAAATAGAACAGAGAGTAAAGTTTTCTTCATAGTAAATCAAACAAAAAGATTATAATTTGCACGTAATAAAGTTAAAACGCTGCAAAGTTAAAAAATATTTGGTTCAAATGCCATAAAAGCGCGTTTTTTTTTATAAAAACAAAATATGCTTTACAACATGTTTAGCACAAACGGCTAAATATCAGCAAATTGTAAGCATTTTAGTTTCATTCAAATCGAAACGTTTCGAAAAGGAGCAGCATTACTATTTTATTCCTTTTTGTTTTCCATTTTGCAACATTTTGTAGCCTCATACGGCGAAAAAAGTATCAGATATTAAGATTTTGCGAATCATTTAGACGAAACACAAAGAACACATTTGAAAGCTATACAAGCGGCATACAAGCGATGTTTTAGCAATTCTGCATCATTTAATCATTCGTATATGTATATATACATAGTATATATACTGATCAAAGCGTGAGAGTGGCAAATGGATGGTCTGATCATATGGTGATCCTATGGTAATCATATGGTGATCCTATGGTAAGATACCGACAACCACTCGAAGACACCCCACGCCAGTCTCGAGAAAAGGTAGGAACGGCTCGGAGATACTCCGAGAACTCAGTGGACCAGGCAAGCGAGAGAAAGCAGGGATAGTGTGGATAGCAGGAATAGAGAGAATTG
>JAEEHO010000064.1 GCA_016280845.1 Paludibacteraceae bacterium
GGTCACAACCATACTTAATAATATCGCATTGATATTGCCACCTCTCTTGGTTGCACTGACAACAGTTATCTCCGAGATTGCAAAGGCTCTCACAGAACCGCAGAATGTTGAAATGTTGCTCGATGCCGTAATTACAGTCATCGGGGCTATTGCGGTTGCGATTTGGCAGTCACTTCCTATCATCTGGGATATGATCGTAGGCGTTCTTAAAAATCTCGGTGATTTGCTCGGTGATTTCCTTTATGCCGTAGTCCCAAAGGTCGCAGGTACGCTCGAAAACGTCATCAACACTGTAAAGGGTTGGGGCGATAACATAAAGAACTTCTTTGTCGGTCTCTGGACTAACCTCAAGGACGGGGTTACCAAGGGGTTAGACAACATCAAGCAGAAGTTCACCTCGATATTCGACAATATCAAGAATTTCGTTAAGTCGGCACTCGATAAGATAAAGTCATTCTTTAAGTTCGAGTGGTCGTTACCGAAGATCAAGATGCCACACTTCAAGATAAGCGGTTCATTCAGTCTTAATCCGCCTAAAGTACCTACATTCGGTATCAGTTGGTATGCAAAGGCTATGAACGAGCCTTTTGTTCTCAATAACGCCACAATCTTTGGTGCTATGAACGGCAACCTTTTAGGCGGTGGCGAGCGTGGATCTGAATTGGTCGTAGGCGTAGACAAGTTGATGCAGATGATTGCACAGGCAAAGGGTAGTCAGAACATCACGATAAACGCTTATTGCAGAGAGGGTCAGGACATCAAGGCATTTGCACAAGAAGTTGCATATATCCTTGAGGACGCAAAGACCAGAAAGGATAAACTCTATGCCTGATAATTCATTCTTAATCGGTGTAAACACTCAAGGAGTGATTACATATGACGGAGTAGCCTCTACTGACTATGGCATTGTCGTTAGTGAGGCTCCCGTCTTTGAACGACCTAACAGAAAGCAGACGATAGTTCAAGTACCGGGAAGAAACGGCTCTATCATATTCCAAGACAATGCTTGGGAAGATGTCATACGCTCTTACAATGTATGGCTTTCCGAGAATGTGACAGAGGATAGCGGCGGCGTTATGTCTGGCTATCTTGTTGAATATGTCGATGCTTACGAAGAATTTCTAAACTCCCGTAAAGGCTATTTAAGGCTTACGGATAACTTTGAACCCGATGTGTATAGGCTTGCTTATTACTCGGGCGGTGATTCGTTCAGTAATGAGATGACGCAGTACGGCAGAGCGACATTAAAATTCACCTGCCGTCCCGAGAGATTCTTGCTTACGGGCGAAACACCAGTGCAAGTAAACAACGGCGATGCAATCGTTAACCCGACAAGGTTCGAGAGCAAGCCGTTGATTCATATTGAGGCATCTAACAAGACCATAGGCATTACGATCAACGGCAAGACCATAACGGCGGTGGTTAGCGATTACATCAATATCGACTGCGAGAGAATGAACGCTTATAGGCTTGCAGCTGAAAACAAGAATGCCGACATAAGCGGTGACTTCCCGACAATCGCAAGCGGTAGCAATGCGATAGCGATAACGGGAACACCGACCAAAGTAACGATTAAACCTAATTGGTACATCATCTAAGGAGTTTCTATGATTCCGATACTTTACTCACCCTCAACCATTACCGAGGGCGTTGTACCGACCTCTTACGGCATCGGTGCATTGACCGACTGTATAAATGCGTCGTGCAAGGAAGACCGCAACGGGTTACCCGAACTTGAGTTCTTATACCCTGCGAACGGCATTCACGCAGACCAGATACAGTACGGCTCGGTCATAAAGGCAAAGCCAAACTTTAGCGACAATCCTCAACTATTTAGAGTTGAGCAGATAACCAAGACATTACGAGGTGAATACGACATTTATTGCCGTCATATCGCCTACGATTTGTCCGGTAAGGTTATCACAACGGGAACGGCAGGAAGTTGCACAGCTGCTTGCTTACTTCTCACGGGAAGTGCAGGCGGTTTTAACATCACGACAGACAAGACAGTTACGGCAGATTTTGAAATCACCGAGCCGTCAAGTGTCCGTTCGTGGTTTGGCGGTAAGAAAGGCTCTTTGCTCGATGTCTACGGCACGGCAGAGTGGCATTATGATAACTTTGATTGCGAATTGCTCTTACATCGAGGACAGGACAGAGGCGTTGAGATACGCTACGGCAAGAACCTCACGGAATTGTCACAGGAAATCAATATGGACAACCTCTGTACGGGCATTGTCCCGTTCTGCATTGACGATGACGGCAACAAGACAGTGGGAACGAGAGTTGCAACGGGTCTTGTGCTTGATTTCGACAGAGACAGAGCGGTTGACTTCTCCGAGGACGTTGACTTTGAGAGTGCCACACCGCTTGCAACACAGTTGGCAACCCTCACGAGCAGCTACATCGCAAATAACAACTTTACGGACGTATTCAATAGCATTACGCTTGATTTCGTGCAGTTATCCAATCTCCAAGAGCGTGTGGATCTATGCGATACAGTCCATATCTATTTTGAGGCACTTGGCATCACGGCATCTTTGAAGTGCGTATCGGTCACTTGGGACGTTCTTAACGAGCGTTACACTTCCTGCACCTTTGGTGATTTGAAATCGAGCATAGCGGACACGATAAGCACTCAAGAGAAAGAGATAGCGGACAAACCGAGCACATCTGCAATGGAGAACGCAATCAACCACGCAACCGACCTCATAAGCGGTAACTTGGGCGGTTATGTGCTCTTACACGATGCAGACGGAGACGGACAACCCGACGAGATACTTATTCTTGATAATGCATCGGGCGGTGATATCGATGATGCCGTTGATGTATGGCGGTGGAATAAAGCAGGTCTCGGACATTCGGGCAACGGGTACGCAGGCCCTTATGATAGCGTTGCAATAACCTACGACGGGCAGATATCTGCATCGGCTATCACCACGGGCACACTTAACGCCAAACTCATAAAAGCAGGCGTTTTATCAGACGTAGCAGGCAACTCCACGATTGATATGACGAACGGACAGGCTAACCTCTTTCAGTTGATAGCCAGACGAGACCTGACTATTACGAACAACAACGGAGATAAAAAAGGCTACATATCGCAGATTGACGGCGGTAATGGTATCGTCTTGCGTTTCTATGACAGTGCGGAACAATATTACGCAGTCAGACTTGAGCAGGACGGTGACGCAGGCAACCTTATTCTCTGCGACCATAACGGCAGTCA
>JAEEHO010000006.1 GCA_016280845.1 Paludibacteraceae bacterium
AGGACGGAGGATTGAAGAAAGGACTCAGCTACGATCAGGTACATCCTAACGAAGCCGGCTATGACATCATGGAACCGATTATTTTAAAGGTACTCAAATAAGATATGAAAGCTAATTTAAGTTCGGAAATTTCGTTAAGCCACGTCTCCAGACATCTGTATTGTCCGGATGACGTTCTCGAGCTCAGTCGCGTCACGCGCATGGAGCAAGCACGTACTACCATCTATGAGACCGCACGCATCGGTGCCGCTGCGGTTGCCGATCACATCGCCGAACAGATACGTCAGCGCCAAGAGCACAACCAGCGCTATGTTATCTCGCTCGCACCGGGGCGTTCTACCCGCGATGTCTTCACCGAGTTGGTACGCAAGCACAAGGAAGAAGGTCTCAGTTTCAAGAACGTTGTGTTCTTCGACCTCTATGAGTATTACCCGCTGGCAGACGAAGCCATGGGCAACCATGCGCAACTCCGCAGCCTGCTACTCGACCAAATAGACATTCTGCCGGAGAATGTGCACACCATCCCGTGGAACATGAAGAAGGAGGAACTGATCTCGTTCTGCCAGGACTACGAGCGCACTATAGCCAAACAGGGCGGATTGGATTTCATTCTGCTAGGCATCGGCCGTTGCGGCAATATCGGATTCAACGAACCCGGTTCGTCGTTCAACTCCACCACACGTCTTGTCCTGATGGACAACAACTCCAAGGAGGATGCCAAGAATGTATTCGGCTCGATCGACCTTGTGCCGGTCAGCACAGTCACTCTGGGTATCAACTCTATTCTGCAAGCACAAGAGATCATGCTGGTGGCATGGGGCGAGCACAAGTCGAAGATTGTATGCGAAGCTATCGAGCGCCGCTACGATCCATCGTGCCCGGCTTCGGCCCTGCAACTACACAAGAATGCACAGTTCGTGCTCGATCTGGGTGCTGCGTCCGGCCTCACACGTATATCCACGCCGTGGGTTGTGACCAGCTGCGAATGGGATGACCAACTCATCCGCCGCGCTGTAGTATGGCTCTGCAAACAAACCGGCAAACCGGTACTCAAACTGACCAACAAGGACTATAACGACTATGGTCTAAGCGAGCTGATCACACGCTTCGAATCGGCCTACAACTGCAATATCAAGGTTTTCAACGACCTGCAGCATACCATCACCGGTTGGCCTGGCGGCAAACCCAATGCCGACGACAGCAACCGCCCGGAGCGCGCCAAACCTTATCCGAAGGACGTGCTCATCTTCTCGCCCCACCCGGACGATGATGTTATCTCGATGGGCGGTACGTTCGCACGACTGATCAAGCAGGGACATAATGTGCATGTGGCCTATGAGACCAGCGGTTGTATCGCCGTGTGCGACGACGAGGTGGTTCGCTTCATGGATTTCCTCAAGGGCTATGAGCAATTGGGACTCATCAAGGACGAAGCGGTACTCCGCAAGTACAACGAGTATATGCATTTCTTCCAAGCCGAGAAAATAGGCGATCAGGATACGCGCGAGATATTGGACATCAAGGCACTCATCCGTCGTGGCGAAGCTACGGCTGCTTGCCGCCACATGGGGTTGCCAACCGACCATATCCATTTCCTCAACCTGCCGTTCTACGAAACCGGTACCATCAAGAAAGGTCCGCTCACCGAAGCAGATAGCAAGATCGTGCGCGAGCTGCTGGAGCAGATTCGCCCGCACGAGATGTTCGTTGCCGGCGATCTGGCAGACCCACACGGAACACACCGTGTCTGCCTGGATGCCGTTCTGGCTGCGCTGGACGATCTCAAGCATACCCCGGCATGGGACGAGTGGCTCAAGGACTGCCGTATATGGATGTACCGCGGCGCATGGATGGAATGGGAAGTCGACTTGATTGAAATGGCCGTTCCGATGTCGCCTGAGGAGTTGCGATTCAAGCGAAACACCATCCTCAAGCATCAAAGTCAAATGGAGTCTGCGCCATTCATGGGCAACGACGAACGACTGTTCTGGCAACGCGCCGAGGACCGCAACCACGCTACAGCCGAACTGTACGCTCAACTCGGTCTGGCCAACTACGAAGCCATCGAAGCCTTCGTTCAGTACAAAATGAGCAAGTAAAGGCTAACGGATAACACAAACAACGGGCGACCTTTGGGCCGCCCGTTATTGTATGAATCTTATGGTTATACCATATTAAGCCAGCACATGATTGAATTCCTTAGGTACAGGACTCTCAAATCGAACCTTTTGCTCCGTAGCCGGATGGATGAACTCCAACACCTTGGCGTGCAGACAAAGGCGGTCTATCGGACTATACTCGTTGCCATGACCATACTTGCGGTCGCCCACAACAGGATGACCCAGTGACGCCAAGTGAACACGTATCTGGTTGGTTCTTCCGGTCTCCAGGTGCAGTTCTACGAGAGAATAGAGAGGGCTGTCAGCATTCAGCTTTCGGCTATCAGACTCCTGAGTCATGACTTCTGATGGCTGACGGCTGTCTGCTGAGGTCTTCAATACCTTGTAATTGGTGATGGCAATGTCGCCGCCATCGTCCACGGGCGAAGAATAGACTACGGCATTACGCTTGTCCTCGGTCAGCCATGTGGTTATCTTGCCTTCCGGTTTGTCCAGGATGCCTTCGGCCAACGCGATATAGGTGCGATCAGTCACTAGTTGACGCCAATAGGTACGCATGTAGTGCTGCATTTGCTCGGAGCGGGCGAAAACGAGCAGGCCGCTGGTCTCGCGGTCCAGACGATGCACGACGAATATACCCGCGCGCGCGTTCTGTTTCTTAACGTACGCGCGCAAGATGGAGAAGACGGTTGTTTCGCTGCTGCCCGGCGTGGAAGCCACTGTCAGCAAACCGGGTTTCTTGTCCACCACGATGAGATCGTCGTCCTCGTAAACCAAGCGCAACTTGGGATGTCTCAACTCTATATTGCCGCGTCCGGATAGAACTGTGACAACATCGCCGGCCTGCAGCGCAAAATCATGGCGTGTCTGCACAGCCTTTCCCACTTTGACACGACGCTGACCGAGCAGTTGCTTGACCGACGAACGCGCCATGCCTCCCATCTTGGCGATAAGAAATTCCATCAACTGCGCAGACTCAGCTACGCGCAATACAGTATCTTCTTTTCTCTTAATCATCAAAAACTTATAACTTTATTAAAAGACTTCTTTCTCTTTTCTGCTTTCAACTCTTTCTTAACCATCCCATATTCTCCCGCTTCGTATTGCTGATCCATGCCACTCCGGCCATTGAGTTGATGACGAGGAAGAAGGCAAACAGCACGATGGAGAAGATATTGCCCAACAGGATGAACAGGACTATTCCGGACAGGCTGTACAGCGCCCAGTATAACCATGCATCGTTCTTGCGGTATATCAGCCAGTAGTTGGCCAAGAAGGACGACGATACCAGCAGGCCACTGAATAGTTTGACGGCTATATTGTCCATCAAGCCGTTATGTTGGAACGCAAATGTCTGCAGTATATAATCGCCGGCGGTAATAGCCAAAGCGATAAAAACGGACAGCCAGAAGCGCGGTGTGTCAAGGAATTTCGGCTCGAAGCCGGCTCCGCCCTCATCTTTCTTGCGGCTCCACTTGTAGATAGACATCATCTGGAACGGGATGAAGACGAAGAAATACAGGAATGTGCCGTCGTAGTTGCCCTGAATGGAAAACTGAATGCCGAGCAGGGCCGACATAACGATTCCGGCATAAAAGCCCGTATAGTTCTGCGGATCGCGGATGGTGAGGATATAAGCCACACCAATGACGGAAGCGGGAATACCCACTATCCAAGCCAAATCATGCCATTTGAGCAATGAGACAGACGGGAACAGCATTTCTGCCAACCACAGGAACCCCAGCAATGCTCCGAATAGGGCAATCGAGATGATAGTGTTGCGGCCGAGGGCGCGCCATAAGTGTGCGTTTTTCATACCAGTAGTATTTAGATGTTAGAAACGAAAACAATAAGGGGCAGACCTGAGTCCGCCCCTTGTTGTTGATTGATTACTTGCGGTTGCGGTTTCCGTAACGCGACATGAACTTGTCCACACGACCAGCGGTGTCCACGAGTTTGGACTTACCAGTATAGAACGGGTGGCTGGTGTTGGAGATTTCCAGCTTGATCAGCGGATACTCAACGCCATCGATAGTGATGGTGTCCTTGGTAGCAGCAGTAGAGCGGCTGAAGAACTGAGTACCGTCAGACATATCTTTGAAAACTACTACGCGGTAGTTCTCCGGATGAATTCCTTGTTTCATAAAATCTGTGATTTTTTGCTCTCAGCTTTCAGTTTTCAGCTTTCAGTTTTTTTCTGACGGCTGATGGCTGACGGCTGATGGCTTGTTAATACTCTAATTACTCAGCTACTACATTCAGCTTGATATCTGCCTTAACCTCGCGATGGAGACGAGCCTGTGCGGTGTACTCACCCAGTTGCTTGATCGGCTCAGCGATTGTGATCACCTTCTTGTCGATGTTGATCTCTTTTGCAGCCAGTGCGTCAGAGATAGCAGCGGTGGTAACGGTACCGAAGATCTTGCCATCCTCGTTTGCTTTCACCTTAAGCTCGATAATGGTCTCAGCCAGTTTAGCCTCCAATGCCTGTGCGTCAGCCAGGATCTTAGCTGCCTTGTGAGCCTGTTGTTTGAGGTTCTCTGCCAATTGTTTACGATTGCTCTCGTTAGCGATGATAGCAATCTTCTGCGGCAACAGATAGTTGCGGCCGTAGCCGTCACGTACTTTAACGATGTCGTTCTTGAAACCCAGATTAGCCAGGTCTTGAATCAGAATTACTTCCATTGTTCTTTCCTTTCTCTAATTAGGGGTTAATTACTTCATCATATCTGTTACGTAAGGCAGCAAAGCCAAGTGGCGTGCTTTCTTAACGGCCTGAGCAACTTTGCGTTGGAACTTCAGCGAAGTACCGGTGATACGGCGCGGAAGAATCTTGCCTTGCTCGTTGAGGAACTTCTTGAGGAACTCAGGATCTTTGTAATCAATGTACTTGATACCGCTTTTCTTGAAACGGCAGTACTTTTTCTTCTTCTGATCCGACACTTGCGGAGTCAGATAGCGGATTTCGTCGTTCTGTGCCATGATTAAGCCTCCTTTTTGAAATTGTTACGACGCTTCTCTGCGTACTCAAATGCGTACTTGTCAAGACGTGTCGTCAGGAAGCGGATGATGCGCTCGTCACGACGGAACTCAGTCTCGAGGGTAGCGATTACAGCGGGCTCTGCATCGAATTGCAGGATTACATAGAAGCCCGAATTTTTACCTTGGATAGGGTAAGCAAGTTGCTTCAGACCCCACTCCTCACAGTTCAGAATGGTACCGCCATTCTGGGTGAGAAGATTCTCGAATTTTTCAACCGCTTCCTTTGCCTGTGGTTCAGACAAAACGGGAGTCAAAACGAAAGCGGTTTCGTAATGATTTACCATTGTAGTAAATTGTAAATTTAAATTAGTTAATATTAGTTATTTTGCTTTTCCGACGAACGCCCGAAACGGGTGTCAAGTCTCTCGACAACGAAAAAAGCGTGCAAAGGTACTACTTTTTTTTGGATTGACCAAATAATTCGGCACTTTTTTGTATATTTTGAAGATTTTAGAAGTTACGGTATGCAATAAGAGCCGCCAACGGCGACTCCTATCACTATCATCCAAAGGCATACCGGGGGTATACCAAAGGTATATGAATTAGCAAAGAATCAGAGACCGAGACTGGCTTTGATAGCCGGTACGCGGGCTTCTGCCTCCTCGGTGCAACGCTTGTAGTCCGCGCCGGTGAACGGCTTGCCGGACTTAACCGGAATCTCAAAGTAGAACTTAATCTTAGGTTCTGTTCCGGACGGACGAACACTAACCTTCAGACCGCCTTCAGTGAAGTACTGAAGCACATTGCTGGTGGCATTGAGTGCCATTGTAATCGGGCTCTCCACCCATTTGCCGTCCTTCAGTTCCTGTTGTTTGAGCAGTTTGAAGTCCTTTATCTTGATAACCTTCTCGCCTGCAATCTCCTTCGGTGCGTTAGCACGGTAGTTGATCATCATCTGCTGGATCTCCTCGGCACCCGTCTTACCAGGACGCACCACGTTGATGGTAGTCTCGCGTTGGAATCCATAGTCTTCGTAGATCTTGAGCAGATAGTCGTAGAGCGTCATTCCGTTGTCCTTGGCATAAGCTGCGATCTCGCAGATGAGGCAGATAGACGAAGGCGAACATTTATCGCGCACTGCGTCATATGGCAAGAAGCCGAAGCTCTCTTCACCGCCACCGATATATTTACGTTTGCCTTCCCACTCACGGATACGATTGGCAATCCACTTGAAGCCTGTGTATTCGTCAGTCAGCGTAACACCCTGTGCATCAGCAATCTTACGAATTAACTCTGAGGTAACGATGGTCTTTACGATATACATATCGTCGCGCATCTTGCCCAGACGTTTCATGTTGTTGATAATGTAGTAGTGGTACATGATATTGGTTTGGTTACCATTGATGATAACCCACTCGCCCTTGTCGTTGCGACATACGATAGCGATACGGTCTGCATCCGGATCCGAAGCAATCACGAGGTCAGCGCCTAACTTCGTACCGAGTTTCATACCGAGGGTCATAGCCTCAGCGTTCTCCGGATTAGGCGAAACAACGGTTGGGAAATTGCCGTCGATGACCATCTGCTCGGGCACAACATGTATATTCTGGAATCCCCAACTACGCAGGCACATAGGCACAATCTGACGACCGGCACCGTGCATAGGCGTATAGACGATATTCAGATCCTTCTGGCGTAGAATAGAGTCTTGGTCAATCATGACAGACTTGACAGCCATCATGTAGTCGTAGTCCATTTCG
>JAEEHO010000065.1 GCA_016280845.1 Paludibacteraceae bacterium
CCATTGAGTAATTGTAACGAGTAATTATGACCATTGGGATAATAGCCCACTTCAGAAACAGTATATTCTCCCGGAGTACCCAGATAGACATTCCATTCTATCCAACGGCTCAAGTTCGTACCGTCGCTGCCATCTACTCCCCAATCGTCTCCAAAGTTAAAATAATCGGTATTATACCATTTGTCGTCGCTTACGGCAGACATATTGGCTTTATTCAACGTAGCAGGCAGTTCGACACCGCTTGGTGTAGGTGGTTCACTACCTTCGGACGCCACGATAGAGGCATTCAGTTTGTTCATTCCGGTGCTCGACTCCCACACATTACTATTGGCGAAACGTACCGCATACTTGGGATTGGCAGCAATCGATGCATACGCATCCGGCATGTGCAGATAGAGTTGGTACGTACCGGTAGCCATATCGGCAGGCAATTTCAGTTTTTCGCTAACCGTTGTAACCACACCGTTCGGACGCCAGCGACGCGGATCAGCCTTCATCAGCAGAGGATAAGTATGGCTGTTGTTCTTGAGCACAATGTACACAGGACGTTCGTTGTATAGCGGAGCAAAACCGGCATTGCGTATTTGCATATAGACAGAGATAGAATCTCCTGTTTCGGCCGTCTGAGTATAGGTTCCGCTGACCAATTGATAGCGATAACCCAATCGGCGATTCAGTTCATCAAACGTTCCCTCGTTGCGCCATTTGTCAGTAACGGTTCGGGAATAACCGCTTTGGATGAATGTCCAATGCAAACGACTCATCTCGGCAATCGTCTCGTCATATCCGGCATAGATATTGGCCATTGAGTCTTTGGTAATATCGCTCTCGCCACCTATCGGCACATAGAATGTCTCACGTGCAATATACGGTTTCTGGATAGAGGTGTCATTATACGTACCCATGTTGTCCGCCTGGTAGAGGAAGGCATCGTTGTGGTGTCCCAAGCGCGATTTGTTGGAACCGTTGTATGCCTCGGTGTACAAGATAGGAGTGGTACTGCCCACATACTCAGTCTTATACTGCGGAGTACGAATCTGTACGCAGCGATTCTTAGGTGTAGCACTCAGGAATGTATCCACCAGCGCACGGCGATCACTATTCATGTGCGAATCTTTGTTGCCGAAGTTGGTCGTATAGTACCACTCGCCGTACGCACCTACCATACCCATTTGGAATACATAGATTACGTCTGTATTGGCTTCCCAATGGCTCTTGTATTGGTCTATATGCTGTTCGATGATACTAAGCGGAGCATCCACAGCCGTCAAATCGCCGTTGATAGAATCCTCTTTTTGCGCATAAGCAAAACGCACAATAGCCTTCATGCCGTGACTACGTAGCACGTCCATATCTTCGTCAAAAGCATTCAATACTTTGTTGGGCAGATTAGGCGTATTGATATAATTATTTAGGTAGTACAACACCAATATCAGCGACCCATAGTCGTCATTGGCATGATCTGTCAGATACTTTTCCTTCCCCACAACTGCATATGGTTCCTGTTCACTCACGTTCTTCTTCTCCAACATGGTTATGAATCCACGTTCCGGATTGGGGAAGATAGTAGAATTGTCGGCAGTATAATTCACCTGCATGCCATTAGGATCCGGATCCGGCATAGGTTCCGGTTCCGGCAATATCTCTCCGTCATACTCCAAAGTGAGACTTTTCAGTCTTGGCTGACCATAAGCCATTGAGCACTTCACGCGAATAGTATATTCGCCTGCCTGTACGTTCGTCAGATCCCACTTTGTTCCTTGCATAATGGTTTGATCGCCTTCGGAATAATTAGATTTAGTTGTATATTCCGACACTACTTCATTCCCATTGAGCAACTGTAACAAATACTGATGTCCGTTGGTGTAGTAACCAACCTCAGTAACGAAATACTTTCCCGGATGGCTCAGACTGACGCTCCATTCTGCCCATGCAGTTGGATTTTGAGAACCATTCGGATTCAAGATAAAGTAATCGTTGTTGTAATAGGTCATGCCTGTACTGACGGCAGACACATTGCTTTTGTCCAACGTTGCAGGTAACTGGACACTCGCTTCCGCCACAATACAAATAAGCAGAAAGCAAATAGGCATTAATTTCTTCATGGTATAGGTGTTTTTTGATTATTCTTAGATTACTACTTAAATTGGTTCCAGAACGTCTCATCCGCCTTACGTGTCTTCTCCACCGAAGCCGGATAATGCTCTATGAACCACGTCAGGAATGCCGAAGCATCTATTTTGGTTGCCATCCACTGCTTGTGTTTCCGAGCATAGGCTTGGCGGTCAAACGTAGGAGAACAAATCTCAACCGCTTTCTCTATACACTCTCTGACGCCACCGGATATCCATTGAGGTTCACTGGCTTTGAGCGCTTCTTTGAAAGCAATCGGACGATACATCCACAGCAATTGTTCGCGAGCCTCTTCATCCGTATATCCACGTCCCACTTCGTCTATATAGATAGCCGGCGTGCCTAACACTACAGATTCAGAAGCCATGGTAGCCGACTCGCCTACGAACAATGAAGCCGCAGCCTGCACATCATGCATTCGTTCTATCGGAATATGGATGCGATACGGTTCCAACTCGGCCGGCAATTCGCTTTCCGAGGAGATGAACACTTTCACCTGTTGGCTCAGTCGTTGTACCAATTCCACCTTCTGCTCTATGGTAAAACCGCCTACCAATTGCGAGTCATGAAATGCATCCCATTTGACAAAGCGCACTATAGCATAAGGTGTTTGAGCATCTATACCAAGCAGTGTCTCTACTGACGACGGTGTATAGCGTTTTGGATGAAGGTACGACAGCTCTATGTTGGCCGGGAAACGAATTTCGTCTGCTCGGACAGAAATACTGAAACACTCCGGCTCTAGGTACGCAGAACCAAAACGGGCAAAAGGTCCTTGCAAACGGCTCACAGCAGCATGTTCCGTATCCTGCAGCATGATATTCGGTATTTGGCAGATCCATGCAGCAATAGCTGTATAGGGATCCGTGCGCGTTATGACTATATCTATGTGGTTGCGCAGCAGATAGGCTATTTCCCACACCAGGTTGCGCAACATAACGAATGCTTGAGACAATATATTGTGTTTGGGCTTTCGGAGTATAGTATAAGGTATATCATACACATCCAACAGATTGGTAGCTATATCCTTGGGCGTCGTAAGCCAAAACACACGATGTCCGTCATGTATCAAATCGAGGCGCACATTACGAAAATTGTGCACTTGCGCCGGGTGTCCTGTGACAAAGAGTATATTCATTCGTTCTCCACTATTAGATATTCTTCAAATTCTTGCATCCAACACAGGTCGGATTGGCTGTCTGATACGGCATATGCATAGCGATATTCCTCACGAGGATAACGGGAATGCAAAGCCTCCTGTTTCGCTATGCCGTATAGATTGGTATATTCATTGTTATTATAGTCCGAACATAACAGTTTTGTTTGCAGTATTTCAGCCACATAACGCATGTACACCATAGGTGATGCTGACAGGATCAATACTTGTTCCTCTTTGCGAGGCGCGCGAGGCCATGACACGTCATATACCAATCGGCTGGCATAACGATGAGCGTCCTTGGTCAACGCAGAACTGCGCTCTACCATGCGAGTTACCTTTTCCTTAAGCGAGCAACCACTGATGATACGCGTTGCGCGCAGCA
>JAEEHO010000066.1 GCA_016280845.1 Paludibacteraceae bacterium
ATTATTTCATCGTTCGACGAAGTCTACCAAACAAAATTGAACTACTGAAATGATAATAGTTGAGGTGTTTCCACATCTCTACTCCTGTGATGATAGTATGCACTCACCTTTGGTGGGTTCATTTATCAGGAGTAGGGGTTTGGTAGACACCTGTCGAACGGATAAGTGGGCTCGCCTTTTCTTATCCGTTGATGGATTGATAGTATGCGCTCAAACACAATCAATCCATGGCGGGGAATAACAATCTGCAACAACAAAAAGCAGCTAAAGAGTTTGCCGAACGATGGCAAGGCAAAGGGTACGAAAAAGGCGAGAGTCAGGTCTTCTGGACGACACTCTTGTCCGAAGTGTTCGGCGTCGAACATGTGGACGCGTTTCTTACATTCGAACAGCAAGTCAAACTTGACCACACTTCGTTTATAGATGCCTTCATCCCGTCCACACACGTCATGATTGAGCAAAAGAGCATTGAGAAAAGTCTGGATGCTCCTATTCGTCAAGCAGATGGTTCGTTGCTTACTCCTTTCCAACAAGCCAAGCGTTATTCTGCCGAACTGCCATATAGCCAACGCCCGCGGTGGATCGTGACCTGCAATTTCGCGGAGTTCTGGGTCTATGATATGGAGCAGCCTAATGGCGAACCGCAAAAGATACTGCTTAAAGACCTTGAGAAAGAATACTACCGTTTGCAGTTCTTGGTGGACGAAGGCAACACGCACCTCAAACGCGAAATGGAGGTCAGCGTTAAAGCCGGTGAGTTAGTGGGTGTCATCTACAACAAACTGCTGGAGCAGTATATCGACAAAGATAGCATTTCTACGCTCAAGAGTCTTAATATCCTTTGCGTTCGCTTGGTGTTCTGCCTTTACGCAGAGGATGCTTGCCTATTTGGTAGCAAGACCGCTTTTCACGATTATCTGGCGCAGTACCAAGCCAAAGATATACGCCGCGCATTGATAGACCTTTTCCATGTACTCGATACGCCGCTTGGCCAGCGCGACCCGTATCTGGATGACTCGCTCAAATCGTTCCCTTATGTTAACGGCGGTTTGTTCAGCAACGATGTAACAGCATGTGGCGGCTCTCCTGTCATTCCGCAGTTCACTGACGAACTGCGCGAACTGATTTTGCGCAATGCCTCCGATGATTTCGACTGGAGCGAGATCAGCCCGACTATCTTCGGTGCGGTGTTTGAAAGCACGTTGAACCCCGAGACGCGTCGCAGCGGCGGCATGCACTATACTTCTATCGAGAATATCCACAAGGTTATCGACCCGCTCTATCTCGATGGACTGAAGGAAGAGTTTGAATCCATCAAGCAATCGCTTCCAAAACCCAAGCAGAGTTTCAAGGCACGCAAGATATATGACCTTCCGACCAGAGATAAACAACGCCTTTTGAATTTCCAAGACAAATTGGCTAATCTTACCTTCTTCGACCCTGCCTGCGGTTCGGGTAATTTCCTCACGGAGAGTTATATCTCGCTGCGCCGTTTGGAAAATGAAATTATTAGTGTGCTCTATCTCGGTCAGTCCGTCTTGGGTGAGTTTGCCAATCCTATCAAGGTCAATATCCACCAGTTTTATGGTATTGAGATTAACGACTTTGCGGTCTCTGTTGCCACTACTGCTTTGTGGATAGCCGAGCAACAAATGCTGCAAGAGACACAGAAGATAGCCGCTTTTGCTATCGACCCGCTACCGCTCAAGTCATATAATAATATCCATGAGGGCAACGCCCTGCGCGTAGACTGGAGTGAGGTCATCGCGCCCGAAAAACTCAACTATATCATGGGTAATCCGCCGTTTGTAGGACACCAAAATCGCACAGCAAGCCAAATGGAAGACATGGATCTTGCTTTTGAAGGATTTGACACTTACGGCAAATTGGATTATGTCGCAGCATGGTATAAGAAAGCCGCTGACATGATGCAGGGCACAAACATTCATACCGCCTTTGTTAGTACCAATAGTATCTGCCAAGGTGAGAGTGTTGCTACCATGTGGAAGCCGCTTTTTGAGAAACGAAATCTGACAATAACTTTTGCATACCAAACTTTTAAATGGAAAAGCGAGAGTTTCGGTATGGCAGCAGTGCATTGTGTCATAATAGGTTTCTGCTGTTGTCCATATACTCAGACTCGCAAACTTTTTGCCGGAACTATTCCGACATATGTGGATAACATAAACGGCTATCTGATAGCCGCTCCGAATGTTTTTGTACAGGGTCGTACAAGCATGTTAACAGCCGGACTACCAGCCATGACCAAAGGCAGCCAACCTACGGACGGCGGAAATCTGTTTCTAACGAAAGAGGAAAAGGACGAACTTATTTCCAAATATCCGCAAACAGCAAATTATATCAAACGATTTGTTGGAGCCGAGGAATTTATCAACAATAAGGAGCGTTATTGTTTGTGGCTCAAAGGTGTTTCTCCACATGACTATATCAATGTGCCGCCTGTTATGGAGCGTCTGCAAAAGGTACGCGAGATGCGTGAGGCAAGTCCTACTGCGTCTGTAAAGCGTGACGCAGATATTCCTATGCTATTTACGCAAATTCGTCAACCGGAAGGAAATTATTTAATAATTCCTCGTCATAGTGGCGAATCGCGCCGATATATACCTATCGGCTATATGACACCGGATGTCATTTGTGGAGATGCAAACCAAATGATACCCGATGCGTCTTTGTATTTGTTTGGCGTATTAATGAGCAATGTACACATGGCGTGGATGCGAGTGGTTTGTGGACGTCTAAAGTCTGATTATCGCTATTCTCCGGCTGTCTATAACAATTTTCCGTTCCCTAATCCGACAGAAGAACAACGGAAGAAGATAGAACGAACAGCGCAAGCGATTTTGGATGCACGCGCTTTATATCCGGAATGTAGTTTGGCTGAATTATACAACGAAAATGGTATGCAAGCCGAGCTTCGCAAGGCGCACCAAGAGAACGACCGTGCTGTTATGGCTGCTTATGGTTTCAAGCCCGGACAGACCACCGAAAGCGACTGCGTCGCCGAACTCTTCAAGATGTACCAACAACTAACAAAGTGATTATTGCTCAAGCGCCATCCTACTGAGTGGTGTTTTTGTGCTGATCCCCCTTCCCTCTCCGCACTGCGATCAGCCGCAGTGCGGTTTTTGTAGGTATTCGAACGATTGTTCGTCACAAAAATGTGTGAGATTGGTCAAAAGATCGTCACAAAAATGTGTGAGATTGGTCAAAAGATCGTCACAAAAATGTGTTTTTATTTGCATAAGTCATTTATTTTTAGTACTTTTGCGGCGTTTTAACGATTTGTGCTTATGAAACGACACATCTTTGAACAGCTAGTGGCATGGAAAGAGACTCCATCCTCTCGCCGCAAACCCTTGATTTTAGAGGGCGCACGTCAGGTAGGCAAGACATGGTTGGCACGCGAATTGGGCAAAACTCAGTTCGAGTCCTTCGTGGAAGTAAATTTCGAGAAACTGCAAGAGGCTCGTTCGCTGTTTGAGGCTAATTTCGACCTCAACCGAATCCTATTGGCCATCCAAGCTGTAACGGGAACGAAAGTGATACCCGGCAAGACATTGCTCTTCTTCGACGAAATCCAGTTTGCTCGTCGTGGACTGCTGTCGCTCAAGTATTTCTATGACGAGATGCCGGAACTGCATATCATCGCGGCCGGTTCTCTGTTAGGAGTCATTGACCAAAAAGACGATTCTTTTCCCGTTGGCAAAGTGTCCTTTGTACGTGTCTATCCCCTTTGTTTTACAGAGTTTCTCAGTGCCATCGGTCGCGAAGGATTAGTGGACATGTTGCAATCTAAAGACTATACAGCAATAGATTCGTTTGCAGATACGTATACCGACTTACTGCGCCAGTACTACTATGTTGGAGGAATGCCCGAGGCGGTTAAAGTGTACGCAGAGCAGCAGGACTACAGAGCGGTGCGTCAGGTTCAGAATGAGATTTTGGAATCCTACAAAAACGACTTTAGCAACCATCCGCCTAAAGAGATCGTTAAGCGAATGCTTATGCTATGGGAGTCCATTCCGGCACAGTTGGCCAAAGAGAATAAGAAGTTCATCTATACGGCAGTCAAAAGCGGAGCAAGAGCGCGTGATTTTGAGACCGCCATACAATGGCTATGCGATGCAGGTCTTGTCTATAAGGTAACACGTGTTCGTTCCGGCGAAATGCCGTTGCGCGGGTTCGAAGATATGGACGCATTCAAACTCTATACGCTTGATATCGGTTTGCATGGCGCAATGGCCGGGCTGGATGCAAATACGCTGGTACAAGGAAATGAATTGTTTATGCAGTACAAAGGTGCGCTGACCGAACAATACGCGCAGCAAGAGATGCGATGCATGAGCGATATGGAGATTCATTATTGGACTCCGGATGATAGTCGCGCAGAAATGGACTTTGTGGTGCAACACGCAGGCGAGGTAATCCCGGTTGAGGTCAAAGCAGAGCAGCACCTAAGAGCTAAATCCATTGCTGTTTATATCCAGCAGAACAATCCGAAACGGATTATCCGCACATCGCTCGCTCCATACAAGCAAGGAGAAATAGTAACGGATGTGCCGTTGTACGCCTTCCGCCAAACGTTCGAATAAGGGTTCTTTCTCTCTTGTTCCCCTTTCCTCTCCGCACTGCGATCAACCGCAGTGCGGATTTTGTTGGTCTCCTTTCTTTTTTGATTTTCGGCGGCAAAGGTACAGAAAATTTTTTTGAAAAGCAAATATTTTTAATGTAAATTTGGAAAAGTGTAAATGTTTGACGTACCTTTGCTGCCGAATCCAATCTCCAATCATCAATCTCCAATCTCCAATTTCAAATCTCCAATCCTCCCTTTTAGGAGGCTCTGGGCTTTGCCATATTGAACGGGCGCGCACGCGCGCAATATATATGGGGGGTATTTATGTTAAATCGTTAAATTGTTAATCCTCTAGCCGTTTATCCGTAACCTGTAACCTGTAACCCGTAACCCGTTTATTAACCCATTATTTTAACCAAATAAAAATATCTATGATCGAAAACTTAAATTCTATTCCGGAGACTGATCTCCACATCTCAACTCACATCAATGAAAACGAACTGCCGGCAATGATTCGTCCTGTTCTCGGTATGGCGCAATCTCCTGCCGAAAAAGACATGCTGCTCATGGCATTACTCACCGCCTGTGGCAGCGTGATGCCTAACCTTTACTTTCGCTATGGAATAGCCGCCAAGCGTTATTATGCCAATCTCCAATGTTTCATCGTCGGCTCGGCTGCCTGCGGCAAGGGCATTGCCAATCTGGCATTGGAGTTGGTACGACCTATCCATGAAGCCACACCGCTGCTTATTCCCGGCGATGCCACTTATCCTGCCTTCTACCAGCAACTGGCCAAGCAGCACGGACGCGGATATATCCATGAGTCCGAAGGTTCGGTTATTACGGATGTATGGCGTTCGTCCACGGTCAGCTACAACACCGCGCTGCGCAAAGCTGCCGAACATGAAACCATCTCGCGTTCGCGTTGCCGCGAAGCGTCGGTTATTCCTTGTCCGCAACTGAGTATGTTGCTCACGGGTACGTTTGGTCAGTACCACGCCTTGGTGCCGAGTGTCGAGAACGGCTATTTCTCCCGCTTGCTCACACTCATCGTCGATGAACATCAAGCGTTCTCCAGCCGCTATGTGCAACCCGCCGAAAAGTCCGATGGAATCATCGGTACTTGTGCGCAACAACTCTACCGTCTCTACGAATCGTTGTACAGCGCCAAACCGCGTGAGTTCAGTCTCACGGATGACCAACGTGCGCGTCTGGGGCAACATCTCGAGACTGCCTATCCGACGCTGATCCGTCTTTTGGGCGAAGATTTCCACTCCGTTATTCTCCGCATGGCGGTACACATCGAGCGCATCGCGATGATCTTGACTGCATTAAGAATGCCATCGACCATGAATGGGCGATTGGAATGTAGCGACGAGGACTATCGTACAGCCGAACTGATTGGCAACAAACTGATACTCCACATGGCGCAGGCTTTCCAACTCATCCGTGGCTCGGAGAAACCTGCGATTCCATCGGTCAAACCGCTGGACCAGAAGCAGATTCTTCTCTCGTTGTTACCGGAAGAATTTGAGAGTAAACGCCTGGTCGCCGAAGCCCAAATGCAAGGAATACCACAAAGTACCATTATGCGCTGGTGTAGTCAGTGGATAGAAACTGGACTTGTTTGTAGGCTTAGTTATGGGCACTATAAAAAAATGGCATGAGAATTCTGAGAATTTTGAGAATTCTCACATTTCTCACAATTCTCAGTGCAAATTTTCTATCCATCGGGAGGACTGCTAGCATAGCGATAGTCCGACCGAAGAGCGGGGGCCTCGAGGACTTCAATGACGGTTTCTCCGTCAGTCCGTGTCCGAGAGTGTCGACCGCGACGTTCGAAAGCCTCGCTCGGAGAGCGATTAGGGAGAAGATAGAACTCCGTTGAACTTTGGGGTCCCCGAAAAATTTCTAATTTTTGGGGAGAGCGGAGGCAGGAGTCGCTTTAATGAGCGCGAGGCGCTCAGTCTGCGCGACCTCCTTGCCGACGCGATTGTTAGTTGTTCGTTGTATGTTCGTTCGTCATTACCGAGAGTGTTACCTACTCCCGTCGAATTAATTACTAACCTATTAACTTTTATCATTATGGCAAAATCATATATGGAAGACGGCATCCACGCGATGACCGGCAGAATATCTCGAGACTCCCGATTGGTGTCTCGCGTCAAACATTTTCGTGACCCGCTTACCGGCGAAGTGATACAAACGGGTCCGAATGAGTATTACCACCAAGACCGACGTGATTACGTGCGCCACCCGTTGACGCCGGGTGAACAGCGACAAAGAAGCCGATGGGCAGAGGCTTGTCGCATGGCGAGCGAGATCTTGCGTGACCGTTCTCACCCGCGTTATATGTCGCTCTATGCCCGTTGGCGCGTGCAGCTCCATTCGGACAAACCGATAGCGCAGTTTGCTAACTATGTCCGATCGGTGCTGGCTACAGAATCGGCGTAAAAAATACAAATTAATTTGCACATGTAAAAAATTCTTTGTACCTTTGCGGTGATTTACCAACTTAAATTTTTAATAATATGATCGGAACAATTATTTACATCCTGGGTCTCGTTTGCGCCGTATGGTGTGTACTCGATATCTTTAAGCACGCTAAATGCGGCGTGATAGGTAAGATTTTGCTCAGTATTCTCGTACTGGCTTTCAGCTGGATCGGATTTGCAGTGTACTATTTCCTGCTCCGCGGCAAGATCTGATGATTACCATGAGGGTGTGTCCGGCAGCCGGCGCACCCTCATGGTTGTCTTCGACCCTAATAATAACGTCACAACCCCTAATTAAATTATTGTATCATGAAACGATTGTTTATCCTCTGTGCTGCAGCTCTTCTGGCAGTATCCTGCAGCAAGTCTGTCAAACCTCAATCAGAGTCCGCCGGATCAGACGGACTGGCAGGTAAGTACGAAGTAGATCTGACGTCGCTGTTGGACGGTGAGTTGGACGATGAAGATGAGGCGGTGGCAAAAAAGACCGCTACATTCGTCTTGTCCAAGATGCACTTTACGCTGGAGTTTCAATCAGATCGAATAGTCATGGATCTCTCCGGCGCACTCGGCGAGTTTCTCCACATGCTGCCTCACGGCGACGGCGAGTCTGATTCCAACGAAGTAGAATACAAACTCACCAACGATTCTCTTATCTCAACCCGCAATTCGGATGGCGAATGGGTGGACGCCGGTGTGCTGCGCAAAATAGACGGCACGTACGACAACCTGCAGTGGGTGCTGGAGCGTGACGACGACGGCGATGAGAAGATATTGCTTCTTCGTAAAGTGGAATAATGCCTGTCCGATTGGTAAAAAAGCATTTTTATTTGCATAATTGAGAAAAAAGCAGTACTTTTGCACCCGATTTCAAAATTAAGGTATACAAAAGATCTATTTATAAATGGCTAATTTTCAGAAACTGACTCCTCGTAGTGAGGACTATTCCAAATGGTACAATGAATTGGTAGTCAAGGCAGACTTGGCCGAGCAGAGCGCTGTGCGCGGATGTATGGTCATCAAGCCTTACGGCTACGCTATATGGGAGAGCATTCAGGCTGCGCTCGATAGCCGATTCAAGGCACAGGGCGTGAAGAATGCCTATTTCCCGCTGTTGATCCCTAAATCGTTCCTCAGCCGTGAGGCCGAGCACGTAGAAGGCTTCGCCAAAGAGTGCGCCGTGGTTACCCACCACCGCCTCATGAACGATCCGAACGGTAAGGGCGTTGTGGTTGACCCGCAGGCCAAACTGGAGGAAGAACTCATCATCCGTCCGACTTCGGAGACCATCATCTGGTCCACCTACAAGAACTGGATCAACAGCTACCGCGACCTGCCTATTCTCTGCAACCAGTGGTGTAACGTCATGCGTTGGGAGATGCGTACACGTCTGTTCCTGCGTACTGCCGAGTTTCTCTGGCAGGAAGGCCACACCGCTCACGCTACCAAGGAGGAAGCCGAGGACTACGCTCGCCAGATGCTGGATGTCTATGCCGATTTTGCAGAGAACGTGATGGCTATTCCGGTAGTCAAAGGCGTCAAGAGTCCGAATGAGCGTTTTGCAGGTGCATTGAATACCTATTGCATCGAAGCG
>JAEEHO010000067.1 GCA_016280845.1 Paludibacteraceae bacterium
AATGCCGCGGCTCCTGACGTCGCCGCGGACTGGCAGATGCTTGAAAAGAACGGCCGTCTCGTCTCAAGACATGGCGGCAGAGGCGTCGACTACCTCGTGCAGACACAATGGGACCAGAGCTATCCATATAACTATTACTGTCCGGAAGATTCTGCCGGCTCACATGGTCATACCTATGTAGGTTGTCTCGCCACTGCAATGGCACAGCTGGTGACGTTCTGGAAATATCCGGAACACGGAAACGGCAGCCACTGCTATATACACGAAGACTACGGTGAAATATGCGCTGACTTCGAGAATACCTATTATGACTGGGATCACATGGCAAACAAACTCAATGAGAACTCACCTCTTGAAGAGATTCAGGCTGTTGCATTGATTAGCTTCCACTGCGGTGTCATGATTGACATGGGCTATGGTCCTGACGGTAGCGGCGGCGGCTCCGGAGGCATCCCCAGCGCTTTGCATACTTATTATAACTATAGCGACGCCAATATCCAACGTCGTCGCGATGACTACAAGACTGAGATTTGGAAAAGCATGGTACGCGAACAGTTCGACATGGGCTGGCCGATGTATTACGGCGGCTGCGAAGAAGACGGCTGCCACGCCTTCGTCTGCGACGGCTACGACGACTACGATTTGTTCCATTTCAACCTCGGATGGGGCGGCAGCTCCGACGGATGGTATCTCATCGATGATGCCCCGTACACTCATCCTGCCGACGCTATGTTCAACTTCGTGCCTCAGGTGGTTTACGACGCCACTCCAAGCGCCCCTACAGACCTTGTCGTGACAACGGAATCCGACACATCGTTCGATGCAACATTGACCTGGACCAACCCTACGACATATCTCGACGGCACCCCAATGACCAATATCGAAAAAATCGTCGTCATGCGTAACAGCAAGGTCTGCCACGAGATTACAGAAGGCATCGTCGCCGGACAGCAGATGACTATCACCGACCACGTGCCATATTACGACAGCTACGAATATAAAGTTTTCGCTGTCAGCAACGGTCGTAACGGCAAACAGGTTCTGCGGAGAGATATTGCTTTTGGACCTGCATGCGACTGGAGAATCGTGATGACATCAACAGATTATTATGGCTGGAAAGATAACTATATCTCGATTTACAACATGGCTAACACAGAAGTCGCTCAGATGACCCTTACCTCATCGACACCGCAAGCTGCTCATTTTAATGTGCCTGTTGGACGCGTGAAATTCGGCTGGGTCGCATCAAACGACACCATCGACAATATCTCATTTAATATCTATGACTCACAGAATGTTAATCTCTACTCATTCTCTGGCTCGACAGCTGAAATGAATGAAGGAGTGTTCCTTGAGGTCAATAACGGCTGCGGCAACACTGGCGTTTGCAATGCGCCAACTGATTTGGAAGGCACCGCTGATGGCGAAGATATCATCCTCGAATGGAACGGCTCACTGACCAATGCATACGCTTTCTGCATCTATCGCGATGATGTTATCTATCAGATGGTTACAGATAATTCTCAGCCTTACGTTGACCATTATACCGATGGACTTGGACATTGCTATAATGTCAGCGTACTTTGCGAAAACGGTGAGACTGAATTGTCAGAAATGAACTGTGTCAGCGTTGGTGACGCTTGCAATCCGGCAAGAAACGTTTGGTATTACATCCAAAATAGCGGAAAACCTGCCATTACCTGGGATGCACCTGAAAACACGGAGAATCTCAGCGCATATTTCGTCTACAGAAAATGCAATGAAGATGGCACATACCAGCGTGTAAAGATTGTGTCTGCTAACAAATTTGAATATAAGGAGACTGCTCCGCTTGAATATGGTAACTGGTATTATTACAAAGTTATAGCATTCTATCAGGATTTAGATTGCTACTCAATTCCGGCTCAGGCAAGGTATAACAACGAGTATTATGTAAAATTGTACTATTCTCCTGATAATATTGATGAGAATGAAACTCAAAACGTTGAGATTTACCCAAATCCTGCAAAGGATATGTTGACTGTCAAGGCGGAAAATCTTAGCAGTGTCGCGATTTATAACTCAATTGGACAGAAAGTGTTTGAACAGAATCACGACGCTAATGAGATGACAATAAATACAAACGATTTTGAATCAGGAATTTACATGGTTCGAATAGTCGCTGATGGTCATGAAATGATACGGAAAGTTTCAGTGATGAAATAAAAAAAAATCGGGATTAAATCCCGATTTTTTTTTATTGTTTGCGTTCCCAAGTCTCGAACTTGTAACTGCAGTCAATCTGCGGGTCTTCGTCAATGACCTTCAAATCGATGAGGTCGTAATTGCTGAAGTTGATGATAGGGAAGAAGGTGTCGGCCTCGAAGTCTTTGTCGATGCGTGTGAGATAAAGCTTGTCAGCCATCGGCAGAAACTGTTCGTAAATCATTCCGCCACCGATGATGAAGACCTCCTCTTCGTTAAACACCATCTTCATGGCATCCAAAACAGAATTTGCCAATTCGAAACCTTCTGGCGCTTCGTTTAATCGAGTTGAGATTATGATGTTGCGGCGTTTGGGCAGAGGCTTCTGATTAGGCAGCGACATATATGTCTTATAGCCCATTATCACGGTGTGCCCTGATGTCACCTCCTTGAAATGTTTCAGGTCGTTCGACAGATGCCAAATCAAGTCGCCGCCCTTGCCGATGGCACGGTTCTTCGCCATCGCTACTATTATTGAGATTTTTGTTTTCATATCGAGACCTCCGCCTTGATTGCATCCCAAGGATTATAATTTTCCAAGGTAAAATCCTCGTATTTGAAATCAAACAGACTTTTGACTTCAGGGTTCAGCTTCATTGTCGGAAGAGGTCGCGGCTCGCGTGAGAGCTGCAGCTTAACCTGTTCCATGTGGTTGTTGTAGATATGCACATCGCCGAATGTGTGGACGAAATCGCCAGGTTCGAGTCCGCATACCTGTGCCATCATCATTGTCAATAACGAATATGACGCGATGTTGAACGGCACGCCGAGGAACACGTCGGCTGAGCGTTGGTAGAGCTGGCACGACAGCTTGTTGTTTGCCACATAAAACTGGAAGAAGGCATGGCATGGTGGCAGTGCCGCCTTACCTGCAGCCACGTTCTTGGCGAAGTCCTTCTCATGCTCATCTGGCAGGACGCTCGGGTTCCAGGCTGTCACAATGTGACGGCGGCTGTTCGGGTTGTTTTTGATGCTGTCGATGACCTGCTGGATCTGGTCGATGCCTTCGTTGTTCCAGTTACGCCACTGAGCGCCGTACACCGGACCGAGGTCACCGTCGGCATTAGCCCATTCGTCCCAGATCGATACTTTATGGTCATGAAGATATTTTATGTTTGTGTCGCCGGCGATGAGCCATAGCAACTCGTAGATTATCGATTTCAGGTGAACCTTTTTCGTGGTCACGAGCGGAAAGCCTTCTGAGAGGTTAAACCTCATCTGATGCCCGAAAATACTGATCGTTCCGGTGCCTGTGCGGTCGCCTTTCTGCACGCCCTCGTCAAGGATTCGTTGAAGTAGGTCTAAATATTGTCTCATTATTTAATGTCTTCAGGATTATGTTTGTATTTGAAAACGATGGCAAACACCACTGCAACAACCAATGCATAGGCGGCGAACACGAACCATGCGCTCTGCCATCCGGCGGCAACCATCTCAGGGGTGGCGCCAGCTGCATGAGGCTTGTAAACGAAGTGATTTACAATGGCTTGAGCGCTTAATGTTCCAATAGTCGCGCCGATGCCGTTGGTCATCAGGAAGAAAAGTCCCTGTGCCGATGAGCGTATGCCCTGGTCGGTCTCCTTATCGACAAACAGCGAGCCGCTGATGTTGAAGAAGTCAAAA
>JAEEHO010000007.1 GCA_016280845.1 Paludibacteraceae bacterium
CGCGTGAAGCGGCAAGCTGTCTCCTTGCTGAACACAGCATAGTAATTGGTATTGGCTGTTGGCGTAATCAGCGAATCAGGATTCGTCCACTGTCCGTCCGCACACGGTGGGCGTTCGCTCCAACCGACAAAATGATTCTCGTGGCAATCGAACGCAGCCATCGAGTCCGGCGACAATTCGTCGAAAACGTACGTCTCGCCGCCCTCTACCGCTACCGTCTTAATCTTGTCATTGCCGACATAGAAGTTCAGATTCACTTCCATAGCAATGCAAGACAAGACCGCAGCCCACAGAGCTACAGACAACGCCTTTATTCGTGTATTGATATGAAACATAGTTGTTTAGGTATTTAAGGATAAGTATAGTAAAACGCGAAAAGCGCCTTATAATAAGGTGCTTACGAGTGTTTCTCGTTAAGATGGCTTCTAATTTCGGTGCAAAGATAATACATTTTTACAGATTCTCCAAATTTCAAGAGACTTTTCTGCATTTTTTTTTATTTTTGTCAAATCTGGGTTCTATTTTTATGCAGGGTTACGGGTTACAGGAAACGGGTTCTTATATCCCGGAGACTCTGGGGATTCCGGACTTTCCGGATTAGTCCGCCATGCATTCCGCACACACCCGACAGAGAGAGTTCTCTCTCCATCGGGGTCTTATCGGGGTTTTGTCGGGGTTTTGTCGGGGTTTTGTCAGAGGCTATTCGAACCTAATTCGAACTTCAGCGGACAATAATGAGACTTACTCAATTATTTGCTTTCTATACCGAGGACAGTGTATATCTTGTTATTGTTCCTGATATACAACATTCCATCGCGTAGCACCTTTGTACATTGTACATCGTCATTTCGTACATCCCCTACGCTAGTCGGCACAAGATCTTCCTCTTTCGTTCTACGAACCAATAGAGCAAACCTGTTTTCCACTACGCCTGCCCGAATATCCAACGTATAGTTGCTATGCAGCAGGTCGGTTTCCGTGCCCGTTACCTTATCTATCAATTGCAGCGATTCCAACGCGTTTGCACTATACTGCTCGGCATCAAATGCGAAGGTGTATGTGCCTGTAGCAGGTATAACCACGCCCACCGGAATCGTGTCGGCTGCGTCATCATCGCTCAGCGCATTGAAGGCCAACGGAATACGACTAGCATTGAGTGTATAGATATTGACCCTTCTGTCGCTTTTCATTTTGGTTAAATCGGCGCCAACCTCATACTCTGCCGTCAAGTCGTCATCCAGCACGATTCCCGCACAGTCGGTCTGACCGCGACCACTCAGCCTAACTCCTGTATAAAGGCATCCTTGCGACGACCGGGTTGCACGGAGAGGCTTAAACGACTTTATCAATTCAGGATGATCAAAACTGAGCATCGGATCTTCGTTCACCTGAACAAATAGCGCCTCAAACGGCCGCAATTCACGGAAGGTGGAAGCCAACACCTGCGAATAAATCCTCGTATCCGGATCATAAACAGTCAGATACGGAATGCTCTCTTCTCCCGTTTCCGGCACCCAATGGCCCGTCCACACACCATTTACCATTTCTTTGGACCATTTGCCGCAATGCAACTGACCCGAACCTGCCACTTCGCTCAAGTTATAGTAGTACAGATACGGATTGCCTATCAGGTTCCAACCCGCATGAGCGGCAATGAGCGGATTGTCCGTTGAGGATGGCACTACCGGCGTTGTCTTGGTACCGCCGCTCTCGGAAATATTCCACGTAGCGGGATCGGGATGCATGGTGAAGCGCATTGTACGCTTGGTGTGCGTATAGTCCTGACCGTTGAAATGAACCGTATCCTGGTTATTTATACCCAACTGATACCCGTTGCCGGCATAGAGCGTATAGTCGTCTTCCGCTTTCTCTGCCATATGCGACCAATAGGTAGGAGACATTTTGCCGGTGCTGGCGTCCAAAGCACGCTGTGCGCCGTCATAGTACTTCACCCAGTAATCGGTGCGATAAACCGGTATGCCGCCATTGGCTGCCTCGCAGGCATAAGACAACTCGCGTGAACTGACATCGTACGGCACGGTGAACCAATACCAACGGTCCTGAGGAATACGCAGGTCGTAACAGAGCGCATCGTTGGCCAGCACTATATGTCCGCCTGTATTCAGATTGAGTACGGGCGCACTCTGGTCGCCTTCCGCAAAGAAAATCAGTGAATTAACGATCAGCGTCTTGCCGTTGGACACACTCAGTATTCCGCCGTCATGGACAGTCAGCGCATTGAGTGAACGGTTTTCGTTCACCAGTATTCCACCGCCCGACATGACATAGACGTCACATGTATCGCAACCCTTCGCACCCATCAGCGCCGAAGTGGTGGCATCGCTGCCCTTGACGATATACGGTACGCGGAGCGTAGTGGTTGTGCCGTCCCAGGCTATTTGCGCCTCGGAGCAAGGAGGCAACTGAGCAGGATCAAACTGTATCCTATACGTACCATCGGCCTGCAATACCGATGTTCCGATCGCGCCCTGCATACTCGGCGCACCGTGCAGTACGTAGGATTCGACGGTCACATAGCGATTACCCGAATCGTCTTCGTCCCATCCGACCACCTCCATCTTAGGCAAACAATCCGGCGACGAAGTATAAGTGGTCAGTATCTTCTTGTAGATACGGAACGAAGCCTGGTCCGGATTGGAGGTCGAACGGAAAGCCGTTACTGCCTTGTAATACTTCATATAGGACGTTAAAACGGAATTTTGTCTCAAATAGAAAAGATCGTCATTCGGTTCACGGTTCTCCACGTAGTAATAGAGACTTCCGTTGCTATAATTTTCTGCCAAATAATAACCCGTTTTGGTATTGAAGAAACGAATCCGACCGTCTGATGCCACCCCTCTCCATATCTCATAGTTGGTTACCCCGGCTGTTATCAGGTTGCCGTCAATGGTCATTTCTTTTGAGAACAACCGGTTGTTCTCCGTAACGCCGTCGATAGTGATAGCCACATCCCATGTATCCACAACAAATACCTATTCTACCCAAACTTATATCTAAGACACATCGGTTATTTTCTCCCAGCGACAGGTACCCGGATGGTAACGATAGACG
>JAEEHO010000068.1 GCA_016280845.1 Paludibacteraceae bacterium
AAAAGAGGTCTCTCTATATATTATTAGTCGGCAGACGGAGACGCATATGCTTGCACAGATGCGTGCGTGTGAATAACTAAAATTGAGGCGCAGCCGTGTCGTTGTCCTCGAAGGTACTACCCAAAAATTTGTTCTCGACCTGATATTGTAAATGTCTCGCAAATGTCAGTCAAATATCTGCTTTATATAACGTAGCAATTAATCGTTTTTATTAAGGCCTGAATTATCCGTATCTCATACGTATCTCATACGTCTTCCAAGAGTAGTAAAACTTTTTCAAAAACATTTACGAGAGGTGAAGAAGTGCCTCGGATGGCACTTCGAGTTCGAGCGCCGCGGGCAGCGGAAAAAGCGAGAATATAGAATGGCGCGACCCTTGCGGTCACGCAGCCGACAGGCTATATGATAATTAATAACCGACTTGGGCTGCAATGTAGGACGGGACGATCAAACCCCGATGCGTTTCCATATCCTATCCTAAACCAACAGCGCATCGCATTTGCGGTGCGCTGAAGATAGATATTATTTTATAGCTCCAATTTCTTTCATATAAGAACGTAGTGAGTGTAAACGTTGTTTTTCTTCCGGCATCCCCAAATCTTTCCAATTTTCTAGAAAGAAATTAAGCACTGGGCCTATTCCATTAGATACAACTATTACCTCTCCGTTCTTGAGCCTCATTTCTACAATCTCGGCATAGGTATGGCGTACGTCGATGTGATACTTGTTCCAATACCATTCCACAATATCATTAATACTAAAGCCTACGATTCTATCATTATGCTTATATATTAAACTTCGTTGTTTTATATTTATTGACAATGTAGTGTCCTCCTCATATTTAAATAACAGCCATCTATTGCGCAAACAAATGCAGGAGGATAATAGTAACAAGCATGTCAAAACACATAGGAGCATCGTGTATACATTTGGATGTGAGATAGCTATGTATGGACCTAATCCCAGTAAAGGCCAGTATATTACAAAATGAGATATCATATCATAATTCACATACGATGCTTCTGTACGACTAAAAGTATAACTATTATATTTGCTACCAATTGCTTCCATCATAATCAAATCCTCCTAAGTTTGCCTTTTTCTTACCACCAATCCCAATTCATCGAACCATCCGTAAAGAATGCTTTCCACGCGTTATCAATGCTATGAGCGAATTCCGATGGACTCGGGCAATCATAAATTTCTCTCTTGTAAATCGACTGCAAAAGTAATACTTTTTTTCGACATATGCAAATGCGAATGTGGAATCTACTCAAAAGAAGATATTTTTTAAGATTTTGGAGGTTCGCAAGGTGTTCGGAAGAAATTCGAATTTCAGCATATCTCACGCCACTCTCGCGCGTCTCTTAACCCACCTCTACAAAATGTACGATTTTTAAGATTTACTCTCGATACATTTTTCTAAATCGACCAAATTTTGCACTTGGGGAAATGAAAAATGCAAGTGTTTGAATAACAGGTATTTGTGATTTTCTGAGTTTGGAAAATGCATTTTGCACGTCCTTTTTGTCCAAAAAGTTTGCATATATTCAAAATTTATACTATCTTTGCAGAAAATTTGAATAACTCATTAAACTCAAGCATACCATGAACATTAGTTTTCAGATTCATTATCGTGCCGAGTACGGCCAAACGTTGTGCGTGATAGAGACGCAAGAATCAATCTTGGGCTGGACTGAGAAAGAGCCGTTGGCGATGACATGCCAAGGGACGGATTTTTGGTCGGTAGATGCGCCGGTAAGCGATTTTGCAGGCACTATTCGGTATAAGTATGCCATTCGTTTGCAGGATGGCAGTTACATCTATGAGGTAGGTGAACCACGTGTATTGGATGTACAAAGGGACGAAGTACAAAGTACAAAGGTTCGCATTGTAGTTCGTGACGCATGGCAGGCAAGCACGTATGAGGACAGTTTCTATTCGACTGCCTTCCTGAAGGCATTGTTCCGCCGTCAACCGTCAGCCATCAGTTGTCAGCCGTCGGCCGCTAAGAGCAAAGCCAACATCCGTTTCTCGATCGACCTGCCGCAGATACTGCCGACCCAAGGTGTGGCTATCGTAGGCAACTGCGACGCGCTGGGCAATTGGGATGAGGCGCAGAAACTCGTTATGTGCGATTGCCAATTCCCTGTTTGGCATGCCGAGATAGAGGTGAAAGACCAGGATGTGATTGAGTACAAGTACTTGGTTTACGACCTGAAGACGGGTGCAACCGTTGACATGGAGTGGGGCGAGAACCGTCAGATATGGGGCGCAAGCAAGGACCTGATCATCGTGCAGAACGACCGCTATTTCCGTCGTACCCAGCCTCGCTGGAAAGGAGCCGGTGTGGCTATACCTGTTTTCTCGCTGCGTACGGAAGAAGGATTCGGTATAGGCGAGTTCCAAGACCTGAAGAAGATGGCGGATTGGGCGGTTGAGACAGGTCAGAAGATGATACAGACGCTGCCGATCAACGATACGACTCTGCGCCACAATGACTTGGACAGCTATCCGTACAACGCCGTTTCGGTATTCGCGCTACACCCTATATATATAAATATAGAGAAGATGGGGCGTCTGACTCCTGCGCAGAAGAAGAAATACGAGGCGCAGAAGGAAGAGTTCAACCAGAAGAAGATAGCCGACTACCAGTGTGTATATGACGCCAAGACTGTTTTCTTCAAAGCATTGTACAAGCAAGACAAAGATGCGCTGTTCAGCAGCGAGGAATACAAGGCGTTCGAGCAGAAGAATAGCGAATGGCTCGAGCCGTACGCCGAGTTCCTAAGCAAACGCGACAAACAGCCGAAGGATTACTATAAGTTCCTGCAGTTCCATGCAGACCGACAACTGGCTGACGCTGTGGCATATGCACACTCGATTGGCGTAGCCATCAAGGGCGATATACCTATCGGTATCAGTCCTGACTCGGTGGACGCAGCCGTTCATCCGGAGTTGTTCAATCTGGATGCCAGCGCTGGTGCACCGCCCGATGATTTCTCCATCAGCGGTCAGAACTGGGGATTCCCGACCTACAACTGGGACAAGATGTCGGAGGACGGCTATGCATGGTGGAAGGCGCGCTTCCGCAAGATGCAGGATTATTTCGACGCCTACCGCGTAGATCATATCTTGGGCTTCTTCCGTATTTGGCAGATGCGCAAGACCGATGTGTGGGGCTTGTGCGGACATTTCGTTCCGGCGCTGCCGTACAGTTACGATGACTTGTGTGCGCAAGGCGTTTGCCTTGACTGGGATCGTATGACCAAGCCGTTCATTCGTTCTAATTTCCTCGGCGATGTGTTCGGCTATGATACCGAATGGGCGAAGCAACATGCCCTGCAGACGCGCGACAACTATATCTATTGGTTCCGCCCGGAATTTGATACCCAAGTCAAAGTGCAGGAGTGGTACGACCGCCTGAAGAGCGACCCGAAGCAACTGAAGGCCAGCGGACTGAAGATTGAGTCAGCCAAGAACATACGCAACGGATTGATTTACCTGCATTGCGAAGTGCTGATGGTGGAAGATCAGCGCCGTCCGGGATGGTTACATCCGCGTATCTCTATCTACCAGAGCCACTCGTTCAACGAACTGTATTCTGACCAGAAAGAGGCGCTCATGCGTATCTACAACGACTATTTCTATCGCCGCCACACCCAGTTCTGGCGCGAATCGGCTATGCGCAAACTGCCGACGCTGATTGGTGCTACCAAGATGCTCTGCTGTGGCGAAGACCTGGGAATGGTGCCGGCTTGCGTGCCCGATGTGATGCACGAATTGCAGATACTGAGCCTGGAGATCCAACGCATGCCGAAAGATCCTACTATCAAGTTCGCTCATCCGGCTGATGCTCCTTACCAGAGCGTCTGCACTACCGGCACACACGATATGAATCCGCTGCGCGCATGGTGGGAAGAAGATCGCGCCGTGACCCAGAAATTCTACAACGAACAGATGGGTTGGTGGGGCGAAGCGCCCAAAGAGATGAGTCCTGAAATAGCGGAGTTTATCATCAATCAGCACATGTACAGCCCTGCTATGTGGGCGATCCTGCCGCTGCAAGACTGGTTGGCCATAGATGGCAAGGTGCGTCTGAAAGACCAGCATGCCGAGCGTATCAATGTGCCGGCTAATCCTCGTCACTTCTGGTGCTATCGTATGCATATCAGCATTGAGCAACTGATGAAGGAAGACAAACTGAATGCCAAGATCCGCAAACTGACCGGCGTCAGATAAGTAGTTTTGAGATAATAGTACTCGATAATTTTGACAAAAACAAAGAAAACCTTTTTGAATGTTTTGAGCATTTCTCTATATGTTATTTACTGCTAAAAGCCTTAAAAGTAAACTTTTAGTCCTTTATAGCACTAAATCCCGTAACTCTAACGAGTAAAAACATTCAAAAGAAATAAACCTAAAAAAACATTGTCAAAGCAAATCGAACTTGGGATTAATATTAAAAGGGAGTGTGTCAAAATGACGCACTCCCTTTTATTTACTAAATGTGGTACTATTCTTTTTTTGGGGTAATATACTCTAATGAATTTATAATCTGTTACTTAAGAGTGAGAGTGAGAGGAGAGTAGAGGCAACCTGCCGAAACGTAAGTACTAACACGTCCGTATACATTATTGTCATCAAAGGCTTCAAATACGCAGTATATACCATCATCGCCGACGCTTAAACGGTTTACCGTAAACTCTACGAGCCCTTGAGTATCAGTTTCCTTAACAAGAGCATAATCTTTTGGTACAAGTATATCGGTATCGGCGAGTTCGAGTTTCTTTGCTTGATACATACCTACCTTTACCTCTTTTGCGGGTTTTCCTACATTGTCTACAACTTGCAGATGGATTGTTGCGTTTGCAGGGTCTTTGCATCCAGTCATTGTTGTCATGCCAAATAAGATGGCTGCCATGAGAACTTTAAGTAATCCTTTCATAAGATATTTCATTTTGCGCTTCGTGCAGCCACGGACAAAGCGGATTAAGTAATAATAAACGAAAAGCGTGAGGCTGCTATGCCACACACTTTATTAGGAGGTAATTCGGAAACCTTACGGAAAGTATGCAGATAGTAACTTCACGCAAACACGTGAAGCCTATTCGCTATCCTCTTTCCGTTGGAAAAGTTCCGAATTTTTCCTAATAAAGAGTAAAGCAAACGCTTCTTTAAACAATTAATATGTCATTGCGCGCTTTTGTGCGCAGATATTTCATCTATTCAAAATAGATAGATTTGAGTGCAAAAGTACTGCTTTTTTTTGATATATGCAAGTGGTTAGTGCGTTTTCTGCAATTTTTATAAATTATGCCCGAAATAGGTTTGTGATACCGAGTTTAAAAACGCAATCAGGCATACTGAAGTACACCTGATTGCATATTATAAGAATTATTATCCTATCGAATTACTTCTTATTCGGGAGTTCAAGGCCGTAGTTCTTCTTGCGGTCTTCCACCTTGAGAGCGAGGCTCAGCAAGAAGGCAAGAACGCCGAACGAAGCGAAAACAATCATCGGAACAAG
>JAEEHO010000069.1 GCA_016280845.1 Paludibacteraceae bacterium
CGCAGAGCGAGGACACGGGACACATCATCAACTTTGTTGTATATACGCCTGCAAAGACTTTCTCTTTCGGAGTAGAGAATTTAGGCGACGAAAAGAAAGAAACGGTATCAGGCTTTGTTGAGAAGGATAACCCGTTAGGCGAGATACCGATTTACGAATATCCGGCAAACAACGCAAGGCTCGGAGCTTTCGAGGTCGTATTGCCGCTTCTCGACGCATATAACCGAATTACGAGCAACGACGTTGACGGCGTGGAATTGCAGATACAGAGCTTCTTAAAGTTTATCAACTGCGATCTTGATAAAGACGCTTTGGAGAACCTTAAAGAGTTCGGAGCTATCAAGATTAAATCAGTTGACGGAGCACCTGCGGACGTTGATACGGTCAAGACAGACTACTCATACGACGGTGCGAACATCACGAAAGAAGATATTTACAGAAATATCCTTACTATTTGCGGATTGCCTATCACGGGCAACGGAAAGAGCATATCGGCTAATAACGGAGCAATTCTGACGCAAAACGGTTGGAATCAGGCAGAGAACAAGGCGAAATCTTCCGAAACAATGTTCAAGGGTGCGGAACGCCTTATGCTCAATCTCGTTTTGAAGATTTGCGACATCAACGGCAAGGACAAGATCGACATACGATCATCAGACATTGATTGTAAGTCGCCGAGAACGAACTACGAGAATTTGCAGGTCAAGGTACAGGCACTTTGCGAAATGCTCAACACACAGAAAGTTCACCCGAAGCTCGCATTTGTGGCTTGTGGCTTGTTTAGTGATCCCGAAAGTGCATATCTCATTTCCGAGGTTTACTACAACGAGCAGCTTGCGAAGTGGCAGCCGAGGGAAGTGCCCGACGAGGACGGAGTAAACGACAATGACGAAACGGAAACAGTACGACCTGACGGACTTACTGATAGCAATTCTAACGACGGAACTGCGTAAAGAAGTCAATCGTTTAGACGTTATCGGGTTTGATGAACTTTCCGCAAGCTCGATAACGAGGCTTACAAAGGAAATGATTGCCCGTTTGCTCAAATCGAACAAACGGGAATACATAAAGATAGTCCAGAACGCTACCAAAGAAGCGAAAGAGGACTTGGAAGCACTCGGGTTGGCTACGGCTTTAACGATAGGTGCTGACGGAAAGTATGTTGACAAGGTATTGAAAGAGTACAACCCCGTGACGGGTTATCTCTACAATGCGGAAGCCGACAGAAAGAGGGCAAGGCTCGCAGAAGCGTTGATAACCGCCGCCCTGATAAAGAGCAGGAACGATTATCACGAAGAACTGCGGAAGTTCGCTAACTTGTGGCACACACAAACGCTGCAATACGGCGAAACAATGGTAGATAAGGCAAGGCTTGACACATTCAAGAAGAACGGCATTAAGCGTGTCAAATGGGTATCGGAGCACGATAACCGAGTGTGCGAAGAGTGTAAGGAACGGGACGGCAAGGTTTACCCGATAAATGCTATCCCCGTAAAGCCTCATTATCGTTGCCGTTGTTGGATAGAGCCTTTAAAAGAAAACGGTAATAACGGCAAATAAGCCGAGATTATAGGCAGAGAAGCCTTTAACCACAAACACGAAGAGAGAACTTCGTTAAAAACGCAAAATTCAGTCGTGAGAGAACACGCCAACAAAACGCAAGGAGTAATTATGGCACAGATTGACACATCAACTATCGAAGGTTACGAGAACATGACACCCGAACAGAAGGTAGAAGCGTTGGAAAAGTACGCTATCGCCGATCCTGATTATTCGGGTTATGTCAAAAAGGACGTATTCGACAAGACCGCTTCCGAACTCGCACAGACCAAAAAGGACTTAAAGGCGAGAATGACGGAAGAAGAGAGGGCAAAAGCCGAGCACGACGCAGAACTCGCAGAGTACAAGACAAAGTACGAAGAGTTGCAGAAGGAAAAGAATATCGCCAAGAACAGGGCAGAGTTCATTTCCGCAGGCTACGACGAAGCACTTGCACAGGAAACGGCAGAAGCACTCGAAAAGGGTGATTACGCTACGGTCTTTAAGAATCAGAAAGCCGTAATCGAGAATGTCAAGAAGATTGCTAAAGGCGAGGCGGCTGCTTCAGTTCCGCCACCGGCAGGAAAACCCGACGAGGGTGGCAAGACTGTCACAAAAGAACAGTTTAAGGCTATGAACATGGCTGAAAGAACTGAACTTTATCAGACCAACAGGGAGTTATATGACGAACTCTCAAAATAAAAACAAAAGGAGTAAAAGACTATGGCAGTTACAAAAAAGGCTAATGTAATTATCCCCGAAGTGCTCGCAGATGCTATCAAGGATAAGCTCACAGACAATTCAGTATTCGCACCTCTCGCAGAGGTTGACAATACCCTCGAAGCAAAGGGTGAGGGTGACACGATCACAGTAACAAAGTTCGCATATATCGGTGCAGCAGGCGACGTTGCCGAGGGTGCTGACATTGGTACAACTGATCTCTCCGAGGGTAAGGTTACAAAGACCGTTAAGAAGATCGGTAAGGGCGTTGCTATCACAGACGAGGCTATGCTTTCTGCTCATTCTGATTGTGCAGAGGAAGCAGCAACGCAGCTCGCAAAGGCTATTGACGATAAGACAGACGCAGATTTCCTTACAGAGCTTTCGGGCATTTCCTATGTAAGAAAGTATATCTCTACTTCTGATCTCTCTTCTGACCTTATCGTTGACGCTCTCACAGTATTCGGTGAGGACGAACAGGGCGTTAAGGCTCTCACAGTTTCCCCTTCTGATCTCGGTGCTCTCCGTAAGGACGATGATTACATCAAGGCTTCTGACATTGGTTCAGAGCAGGTAATCAAGGGTGCAACAGGCGAGATTTGGGGTTGCCAGATTATCCCTACAAATCGTCTTGCGGCAAGCGGCGACGCTTACATCATCAAGCCTGGTGCTCTCGTTGACGTAGTTGAGGACAACGTACTCGTTGAACCCGAAAGACACGCTAACACAAGAACAACAGATTGGTATGCTTCACGCCTTGCAGTTCCTTACCTCAAGAGAGAGGACAGAGTTGTTAAGATCGAGAAGAGAAGCGGCGTTAAGACAACCGACGTTGCAGTATCTACCGCAGGCGAGACTTCCGGCGGTACGATCCTTACAGTTCCGGCAGCACCTATCAACTGCAAGTGGGTTTACAAGCTCGGTACTACTGACGTTACACCTACTTGGGGTACTGCGGTATCTTCTTACACAGACCTCGTAAGCGGTCAGGAAATCGCAGCTTCCACAAACACAAAGGCAAGCGTCGTTCTCGTATTCAAGGCTGATGATAAGCCTGTTGACTATCAGAACGTAACACTCGTCAAGAAGGCTTGATAAGACGATAAGGAAAGGTTAGCAACACTATGGCTATGACAGACACAGAAAAGTTAAATAAGTTAATGACTATGCTTGATGATGATGTTAGTACCAATGTTGCTAACACGTTCCTTAAAGCCGCAGAGAAAGCCGTAATCAATCTCGCTTTCCCTTTTGGCGACGGCACGGAAGAAATGCCCGAAAAGTACGAGGAAGAGCAGATTGAGATTGCGGCATATCTGATAAGTAAGAGGGGTGCAGAGGGCGAAGTCAGTCATTCCGAGGGCGGTGTAAGCCGTACCTACGAGAGTGGTGACATACCGCTTGCGTTAAGGACAAGGATAACGCCGAAAGCAGGTGGTTTCTAATGAGGACTATGACGAGAAACAGGCAGACGTTTTACGAAGCCGAGTTACTCGGTGTAGTAATGGGACAGGACACGGACGGAAACTACACCGAGGTTGACAATGAATATTCGATACCGAGGGAGAGAACGGCGGTTATCACACCTGCAAGCGGAATGTCCGATTTGCAACTCTTTGGAGCTAATGAGAACTACGACAAGGTAATCACGCTTAACAAGGGTGAGACTTATCTTAAAGTAGGCTCGGTGCTTTGGATAGACACACCGATTGAACTCGCAGCAGGCGGCACGTTAGCGAAGAATGAGGACGGCACTTTGAAAACACCGTACAACTACGTTGTTGTCAGGGTGTCCGATCCCTTAAACTTCGTCCAGGTCGCTATAAGGAAGGCTGATGTAACGTGAAAACCATTCATATTGACTTATTTGATCCTCAATCTTGCAAAAGTGCGGTTTACGAGCTTCGAGAAGTCAAGCGTGAGTGGGAGCGTAAAGCAAACGAGGCGGCTAAAGAAGTATGTCGAGAAATCGCTATGCAGATTAGAGCTAACCTCGAATACATACCTTACACCGACGAACTGAAGAATACCAAAACTCACGAAGTCATACAGAGAAAAGACAATTTGGGTGTTTGGGACTTAACAGAGACAAAGAACGGTTGCAAGGTGACGATCAAGGGCAAGGACATAGTTTTTGTCGAGTTCGGAGCAGGTGCTTACTACAATCACGGCAACGAAAACCCCTTATCCGAAATAGTCGAGTTTGAAACGGATATTGGCACTTACGGAAAAGGACAGGGTTTAAACAAGTATTGGTTCGTAGCACGAAACCTCATATCTTGCGGTACGCCTATGTATATGCCGATTTACAGGGCAATCTTGGCGGTCAAACCCGAAGTTCCTACGATAGTCAGAAAGGTATTTGTATGAATGTATTTCAAGCACAGAAAGAGATTTATACCGAGGTCGCTAACACGGTACTTGCTTCATTCCCTACTTGCAATATCAGAAATGCTTTCGTTTATGCACCTGACGTATTCCCCACCGTAGCAATCGTCCTGTCCGGCGACGGCTCTACGCACAACACAAGGGACAGTTCCCATATAGATAAGTTCAACGACATAACGGCTACCGTTGATGTTTTCACGAACAAGGCAGGCAGCAAAAAAACCGAAGCCGAAGAGATCATGGGAGTTATCTCGGATAAGTTCTATTCACTCAATTTCAATTTGGTTTCCTGTAAGCCAAGCAGCAATACATCAAACGCTCAAATTTACAGGCTAACCGCTACATTCACGGCAACCGTGGATAGAGGCGGAAATTTATACACAAGGAGTTAAAAGCTATGGCTATCAGCACAATTCACACATACTTGATGAAGTCAAGCGACGGCACAACTTACACGAAGTTCCTCGACATTAAGAGCTTCCCTGCGTTGTTCGGCGATCCTAATCAGTTGCCGGCAACTACGTTGTCCGACGAGCAGCATTGGTACGTCCCTGGCGTACAGGACAATAGCGGTATGCTCGACTTCACCGCAAACTACACCGCAGCAGACTTCAACACCGTTAAGACCGCCGAAGGTACAGAGGCTTATTGGTCTATTTGGTTTGGTGACAACGCAGGCACGCCTGACGGACACAACGGTAAGTTCTCTTTCAAGGGTTTCCCTTATGCGAAGCTCAACGAGGGTTCAGTTGACGCAGTTGCCGAAATGACAGTAGGTATCATTCCGTCAACGGAGATCACATTTGCGGCTTCCTGATGTAAGTTAAGGCAATTTCAAAATACTATTGAGGACGGTATTTCATTATGGGTAAAACAATCAATTTCACAATCGACGGC
>JAEEHO010000070.1 GCA_016280845.1 Paludibacteraceae bacterium
ACTGCAATGTTTGCGACTGCGGACCAACGAGCACGAATGGAACGCACTGAAGGACTGCTATAAGGAATTGGGTGCAGACCGATTGACCTTCAAAACCGCACAACTATACGACTACGAGAACGGGAATCCATTGATGCCAACTGATGCGCGCTATGCGCGATATAAAAAGGGTGCAGACGGGCATTACCATCGCAAAGCGTCTTTGCTTCGCTGTATGTCGCCGCCTACGCGGTATGCTCCGTAACTCTCCTGACTCAGTCCGTCCATCGAGACAATGATGCGGCTCAGTCCTGCGCGGATGAGTGCTTCGGCTGTCTCTTCGGTCATGGCTTGTGCATTAGTACTGACGATGGTATATAGACCTATAGCATGCGCCTCACTTACCATCTGCGCCAGATTTTTATTCAGTAGTGGTTCGCCCTGAAAGTAGAATTGTATCGTGTGAGCGTATGGTCCCGCTTCGTGCAGCACTCGTTCCCACACCTCCGGCAACATAATTTTTTCGCTTTCTGCTTTCCTCCCTTTTCCCTGTCCTATGGGGCACTCAGGACATCGCAATTGACAAACTGCTGCCGGCTCAACCGAGACAAAAGTAGGCATGTACTTAACACGCACCGAACCTATTAGGCTCAGTGCGTAACTCGCCATGCAGCGTAGCAGGTTGCCCAGCCTAAGCAAGTGGTATCTTGTTGATGCGACGTTCGTGACGGCCACCTTCAAAATCGGTCTGGAAGAATGTGCGTACTATATCCAGCGCCAGCGGAGTCGAGATGAAGTTTGCCGGCAGACCTAACACATTAGCGTTGTTGTGCTGACGAGCCAATTCTGCCAATTTCGTTTCCCAGCATAGAGCTGCACGGATCTTCTGGTGCTTGTTGGCAGTCATGCAGATGCCGTTGCCGGTAGAGCAGATGACGATGCCGTATTCAAACTCACCCTTTTCTACTGCTTCTGCTAGCGGATGGGCAAAGTCCGGATAGTCGCAACTCTCGGTGCTGTAGCAACCGAAGTCTTTGGTACGCGCACCGTTGGCTTCCAGAAATGCTTGCACCTCTTGCTTCAGCGCAAAGCCGGCATGGTCGCTGGCCAGCGCAATGCTCAGTTCTTTTAATGGTTTCATTATATAGTCTTTTTTACTATCGTCTATTGTCTTTCTACTTTGAACGAAATGGTCTTTCACCTTTCACCTTAAAAAATCGTTGCCAAGTTGCCGAACATCAGTTTGCACGAGATAGCCAGTACAATGATGCCGAAGAACTTACGAATGATATACAAAGCTGTTGCTCCTAGGTATTTGGTTAGCCAATGGGTGCCGATCAGAACCAAGTAAAGCACTACCATGCATATCAGTAGCGCTACGCACAGGTTGGCTGTGCTGTATTCTGCTGTGATGGCCAGTAGGGCGGTGAAGGCTCCCGGACCGGCGTACATGGGGAATGCCAGCGGTACAATCGATCCACCGCCTTTGTCTTGATCTTCCAGTTTGTCGTTCTGAAAAATAGTAACGTCCAAAATCATCTCTAGTGCCATCAGGAAAATAACAAATCCGCCCGCGATAGCGAAATACTCAATCTGCACACCGAATAGTTTCAGCATCCATTCTCCTAAGAATAAGAACACCAGCAATATGATCAAACTGGCAATGCAGACTACAATAGAATTAATTTTGATGCCTTTCTTCTCCATCGCGATGGTGATTGGGATGTTGCCGAACGGGTCGATAATGGCAATCAGGAAGACGAAGGAAGAAAGTATCTGCCATACATCTAACGAGCCTAAAATTGTACGTATTGTCTCCATATTTTACAAAATTTGGGTGCAAAATTAGTGAAAAATTTGCACATGTGCAAGAAAAGTTGTAACTTTGCCGCGATTTTCGTCTGAAGAAGAGTTTTTAATTCGATTTTTTAATTTTATTTTTGTATGATAAATAGTCAAGACATCAAGAACGGCGTATGTATCCGTATGGATGGCCGTCTCTATTTCGTTATCGAGTTCCTTCACGTTAAGCCGGGTAAGGGCAACACCATTATGCGTGTCAAGTTCAAAGATGTTGTCGATGGCCGCGTTTTGGAGCGCCGCTTCAATATCGGTGAGAAACTGGAGGATGTACGCGTTGAGCGTCGCCCGTATCAGTTCCTTTACAAGGAGGGTGAAGATTATATCTTCATGAACAACGAGACTTTCGAGCAAGTGCCTATTGGTCACGATTTGATCACCGGTGTTGACTTCCTCAAAGAAGGTATGGTTGTAGAGGTTGTATCCGATGCATCCAGCGACACTGTACTCTTCGCCGAGTTGCCAACCAAGGTTGAACTCGCTGTTACTTACACCGAGCCGGGCCTCAAGGGCGATACCGCTACCAACACACTCAAACCTGCTACGGTTGAGACTGGTGCTGAGGTACGTGTTCCTCTCTTCATCAACGAGGGCGAAATTATCCGTATCGACACCCGCGATGGTAGCTATTGCGAGCGTGTTCGCTAATCAATTGCTATAACTGTTAAGAGTTTCTCTGCTAGCAGTACTGAACTTGTTATCAACGAGCTCGGCCATCGGTCGGGCTCGTTTGTTATACTATGCCTATCTTGATATACTTTGATTTCTGAATGTTGATTTCTGATAGCTTCTTTCTCCTTCCTAATATGTTCGTCAGCCAATCACGTTGATATCACATCGAAACCTCGCTGTAACCTCACTATAAGGGGTGTTGGTTAGTCACGAAGAAAAATGGTTCCGGAATGTTTTTTGTTGTTCTTTTAGTGGATATTACTGACAAAAATAGCAAAAAAATTTTGCCATATCAGAAAAAAGCAGTACCTTTGCACCCTGATGAAACGAATTAACTCTCTTTTACTTGTTTTTTTGTGTTTGGGCGCGAGTGTTTGTATGCGCGCCGAGCAGTACACAATCGAATCTGTTCCGTCTCCTAAGGAGCGTGGACAGGAGTTTTATGTTTCCAACCCGGACTCGGTGCTTGCCAGCGAAACGGTGGCGCAACTCAACCAATTGCTCGAGCAGTTGGACCGGACCACAGAGGTGGAATTGGCTGTAGTAGCTATCAATGAATATGCTAACACCTACTACAGCACTTACGATTTTGCCCTCGATCTATTCAACCACTGGGGAATTGGCAAGGCTGACAAGAATACCGGTGTGCTGGTACTGTTGGCTCGCGAGGCGCGAGATATCCAAATCATTACCGGTAGCGGTATTGAGGGAATCCTTACCGATGCCGAGTGTGACCGTGCTATTGATGCTGGCTTCGAATCTCTCAAGGAGAATGATTTCGACCGAGGCATGCTGCAAATCTGTCAGCATTTGTCAGACAAACTGCTGTCCGATGACAATCGTACAGAACTGATGTTCGGATGGAAACCGGCTGAGCCGGACTACGGCATGTCATGGGCCTTCATCTTCGGATTTCTCCTGATGGCCTTGCTCTCATGGCTGGCTTACAAGCGTCTGAACGGCAAACCGGGTCAGACGGTCGAGGATATCCAAGAGCAGTCAAAAGACCTGCAGACCGGCACAGGCTGTTTGGCCTTTCTCTTTCCGCTACCTATCTTCCTCTTCTATCTCTACTACCGCTATGCGCGCAAGCATGTGCAACCTGTGCCTCTCAACTGCCCCAAGTGCGGTCAGCTGATGAGTCTGATGACTCCGGAACTGCGCAAGGCCGGCCAACTGACAAGGCAGCAAGAGGCGGAGGAGCGACTGAAGGCATACAACTTCACCGTATGGCATTGTCCGACCTGCAACGTGGACGAAACCATCAAGCGCAAGGGCATTTTCTTCTCTCGCTACGAGGATTGCCCCGAGTGCCACGCACACGCCATGCAGGTTACCGATCGCAAGACGCTCCTCGAGCCGAGTTACAAGGCGGACGGCAAGCAACAGTGCACCTACACCTGCCATAGTTGCGGCCACACGATGGAGAAAACCATCATACTGGATCGCTTGGTACGCGCCAGCAGCTCGAGTTACAGCAGCGGTTCAGGCCGTAGCGGCGGAGGCTATCATAGTTCGCATCGTTCCGGATCGTTCGGCGGCGGTCGCTCATCCGGCGGCGGATCGGGAAGACACTTCTAATCTTAAACAAAGTTATTGACAATGAAAAAGAACGTATTATATCTATTGTTTGTAATCTCCGCCCTCGGCGCTATCTGTTCGTGGGTTGTCGGTCGCTGTAATGGCATAGTGACGTTGGAGGAGAATGTGGAGACCGCATGGTCGCAAGTGGAAACTCAATATCAGCGTCGTATTGACCTGATTCCTAATCTTGTGGCTACCGTCAAAGGCTATGCTTCGCACGAGAAAGAGACGTTCGAGACTGTCGCTTCTGCGCGTGCCAAAGCTACTCAGATTACTATCGATCCGTCCAAAGCCACTCCCGAACAACTGGCATCCTACCAGGCTGCGCAGGGCGAACTGAGCCAAGCTCTCGGACGACTGCTGGCTGTGGCAGAGAGCTATCCGGAGCTGAAGGCCAACGAGAACTTCCTGCAACTGCAGTCGCAGCTGGAGGGAACGGAGAACCGCATCACGTATGCGCGCGACTTGTTCAACCGCACGGCACAGATCTATAATACATCTATCCGTCGTTTCCCTAACAATATCGTGGCATCTATCTTCGGCTTTGAGCGCAAGAACTATTTCCAGTCCGAGCAAGGAGTCGACCATGCTCCCCAAGCAGACTTCTAATATTCCGTAGAATGTTTACTATGGCTGTTCAGGCCTAACTATACAAAAAACGTCCTTCCCGGGCGTTTTTTTTGTATCCCCTTTCCTCTTCCCTGTAACCTATAACCCCATCGCCCTTTTACCTTTATTTGCTAACTCGGCATGGCAAAAAAAAAGAAAATCGTATTTTGTTGGACAATATGTTTGTGTATCGGGAAAATTATTGTAACTTTGCGGCCTACTTTAGTGTTTTTTGAACACTTTGTGCTTATTTTTGTTAAAATAAAGGGCAGTTATATAAATTGCTTAGTTTAAAATATTATTAATCTATGGGAACTTCTTAAACGCGGAATTAACAGAAGTGCCCTTAAATTTTTAAGGTAATGTGTTTAGCTGTAGGATGTATTGTCTGCTTGTGTGCCGGCATATTCTTGTTGCTGGTGCTGTAAGCCGTATGTAATTTTCGATGCTTATGAAGAATTATTTGCATAGTCTGTTCGTGGCTTTGGTAGCTACGACGACGAGTCTTAGTGCTCAAACGATCGTAATTGACGATGGTTTTGAACAGGGAATTCAGGAAACCGAGTGGACCCAGGAGTTTGTCTCCGGTAATACGCCGTGGGCAGTAGAGAGTGTGGAGGATGGTTTGGCCTACCCGGCAACCATCGTCCAAGGTTCTCATCGTATCTATTTGCGTAATACAACGGGTGAGACTCAAGGTTATGTCACTCGCCTTGTGAGCAAGGTGATGGATCTCAGCCCGCGTGTTATATACCAACCGGAGTTGACTTTCTGGTATGCCAATCCTCGTTGGGGAGCCGACTGTGATACGCTTCGCGTCCTTTATCGTACAAAGGAGACTGCGAAATGGAAATTTTTGGCAGAATATAGCAGTGGTTCTAAGGATTGGCAAAAAGTTATATTGAGTTTGCCGGAGTGTACTGCTACCTATCAGATTGCCTTTGAGGGAACCGATAACATTGGTAGAGGTATTGTGCTGGATAGTGTTAAGTTGCGTTCTGCTCCTGATTGTACAATTCCTAATCGTATCGTTGCTGCTAGCAGGGGGCTTGACCGTGTGAATATTTCTTGGTTTGGTAGTTATGATGCCGAATTCTACGAGTTGATAGTGAGCAGAGATACGATTGATCCGAACGAAGTCAATGCGGTGGATCCTTCATTGGTTGTCTATCACGAAATGATCAATGGTAGAAAGAAGAATATTGACTTGACTCTCGTTTCTGGAGAGTATTATTTCGTATATGTGCGTTCTATCTGTGAACGTGAGATTAGTGCGTGGAGCAACGAAATCAATCCGGATGCTCGTCCGTATAAGTTCCGCGTTCGCGCAACGAAAAATATTCCGTATTTTTGTGACTTTAACTATGCTAAACCTCAAACGCAAGATACAGAGTGGACATGGGGCAATAGCACAGGGAAGGTGAGTCCGTATGTGTATTCTACGACTAGTGTTTCTGAATTGGAATTGTATTCTCCGACTAAAACTCCTGCTGTTGTTTTCTCCGGAGGAACAGCCAGTGCAACCAATACAACAGCCCCGACTACGCCGATTCCGGTAAGCAAGTATGTTTACTTGGCTACGCCGACATTGGCCGATACAATGAATGCGAATTTCTCAATCAGCCAGTGTCAAGTACATTTTTGGAGTACAGTTAGTACAAGTACAGGTCACTTGTTTGCCCATAGCTTGATTGTCGGTGTGATGGATGATCCCGATGACATAGCTACGTTTGTTCCTGTTGATACAGTGAGTGTGTGGGGATCCAAGACGTTTACGGAGAATATTGTGGACTTGTCCTCTTATACGGGAACAGGTGCTTATGTGGCATTTGTCAGTGATTTCAGTCGTCAAAACGTGTTCTATATTGATGATGTGACGATTGAGTATTCTCCACAGGTACGCAAAGTGACAGAGATTAGTGTTAATCCGCGCGATACCTATGCTGATATTACGTGGCAGGGTAATGCTTCTTCCTACA
>JAEEHO010000008.1 GCA_016280845.1 Paludibacteraceae bacterium
CGTGAAACGCTTTTTGGCACCGGAATTAGTCTTTACCTTTGGCATTTTGTATAAAAATTTTGATTGTTAATAATACGTCCGTCAGGCAGCCCGGCGCACGCGGCGTCGAAATAAAGGTAGGCCTACGAACGGTTTGTTATTAGGTCTTGACAAAACCCCGATAAAACCTCGACAAAACCCCGATACGCTTTCGATGAGATAAGGTGGGCTTTATTCGTGCATTTTGTCCGTATAATACGTATATTTATTTCTGGCTCTTCGGGCTGAGATTGAGGATCATGCGCTTACCCTCCAGGTTGGGCACATTGTCCGGTTTGCCGTACTCAGCCAGGTCGTTAGCAAAACGAGCGAGCAACAATTCACCTTGCTCTTTGAAGACGATGGAACGTCCGCGGAAGAACACATATGCCTTGACCTTGTTGCCCTCTTTGAGGAACTCAATTGCATGCTTGAGTTTGAAATTGTAATCGTGGTCATCGGTCTGCGGTCCGAAACGGATCTCCTTGATTTCCGTCTTCTTGGCATTAGCCTTCGCCTCTTTTTGTTTTTTCTTCTGCGCGTAGAGGAACTTCTGATAGTCGACAATACGGCATACCGGCGGATTGGCGGTAGCAGCTATCTCGACGAGGTCGAGATTCTGGTCATCAGCCATCTTCATGGCCTGCTGGAACGAGTAGATTCCCGGTTCTACGTTGTCGCCGATGAGGCGTACCTGCTGGACTCCGCGTATCTTATCGTTGATACGATTGGGGTCCTCTTTGATAACACGACCGCCGCGTGGTGGTCTCTGAGGAATTGTTGCTATTGTTTTAACAATTTATGGTTAATAATAGTGCTTCTCGTGCGGATACAATACACCCTGCCAACGAAAAAGCGCGCAAAGTTACGACAAAAAAATGAATTGTGCAAGTATTTTTTTAAAAAAATATTTGTTGGGGTATAAAAATGTCTTTTTTGCAACTATTGGTTGGCATTTTACAATTAACAATTTACAATTCACAAAGGCTTAGGAGGATTGTGCAAACTGATGGGTTTGTACGGAAACGTCGGCTTATGGTTGGTTGTTTTTGAATACTGCGTTCGAAAACAGGCGAAAGGTTACGGGAAGCGGGAAAAGAAAAAAGCGACCGAGGCCGCTTTCTTCCGAATATATAGGGATGTTTAGGTTATAACAGATGGATAACCGATTGTGTTATTTGCTCATGTTGTCAACAAGGTCCTTCATCATCTTCAGACCCATGACATCCATAGCGTTGCTCTGGCCGTTTCCGCCGCCGGCAACCACATAAGTCGGCAGTTTGATCTGTGACATGGCTTCTGCCACGCCGACCTTGGTTTTGTAGTCCCATTCGGCTCTCTCCTGCGGAGTCAGACCGGCAGCTACCTTCAGGCGGTTAGCCTCGGCTTGTGCCTGTCCTTCGGCGATGATCTTTTTCTTCTCTTCCTCGGCCTTCAGCGCGGCTAGACGAGCCACTTCGTATTCCTGCTCGGCCTTGGTGACCTCTACGGCCTTGATTTTCTCTTGTTCCCACTTAGCTTTGGCAGCCTCGGCTTTACCTTCTTCCTCGGCGCGGATAGCCTCTTGTTGAGCAGCCAGCGATTTGGCTTTGGATGTTTGAACCAACATGTTGGCCTCTTGCTGTTGAGCTATCTGCTTCTGTACGCGCTCTTCGTAGTCGATCTTGGAAACGGAAACCTGGCCGATCTCGATGCCATAGTAGTCGAACGGCGATTTCTCCGAACGGCGGTATCCGCCTGCGGACATCGAATCCGGGATGAGTACTGCGAACTTCTGCTGCTTCTTCTCGCCGGTGATCGGGTCAATCACTTCGGCAATGCTGATGCTGGTGGTATAAACGCCGTTGTTCAGCTGGTCGGTGATGTACTCAATCAGGTTGTTCTTCTTCTCAGACACACTCTCGTAAGCGGACATGAGCGGACCGGAAGCGTAAACGACCTTGACAACCGTAGGACGGACGAGATCGTTCATCAGACGGTCCATGCCGTTATAGTCGGTCTGGATACGCAACATGTGGTCACGATCGGTAGGCAGTTTGACGCGCAACGAACCGTAGATCAGACCGTTAGACGCGTCGTTGAAGATAACGGGAATAGGTTCGCCGTTGTTCTGTGCGCCGAACCAGAGTTGCTCGGTCTTGTGGTAAGTGGTGGTGTGGCCGAACTTCTGAGCATACATACCCGGTTGGCTCCATACGGCCATGGTACCGCTGATAGGCACCTGGTTGACAACTATATCTTCGTTCTGTACATCCTCGACGATAGAGCCGATACAGCAAAGGAATACAATTACCAGGATTCCGATGACGGAAGCCATCACGATTTTTTTGATGGGGAGATTGCTGAAATCAAAGTTCCCCTTCAGATTGGAAGTAACATTCTTAAGCATAGGATTAAATTTTTAGTCGATTTTAGAAAACCAAACAGTCCATCCGTAGAACGGAATGAGCACCTTGGCAAAACTTAGATTCTTGCCGAACATGCCGGTAAAAATGTGTGCAATCACAGTGATGTAGTAGATTGCGAGAATAATGAGCAGCGCCCAAACAATGAGTAAAACGAATCTCATATTGTTATGAAGTTTAATTTGCGTAAAAATACCTATGTATTGAATTTGCGGACAAAAGTACTGCTTTTTTTTGAATTATGCAAATGTACAAGTGTTTTTAGGGTATAAAACCAATTAAGAGAAGCACCCTTTGTTTTATTCTGTGAAATAATTGCAGAAAAATTTGCACATATGAAAAATAATTGCTACCTTTGCACGCTTTTTATGGAGCACACGCGTTTGCGCGCCTTATAAGGTGCGCTCAGCGGAAAGGGGATGGTAATCCAAAATTTAATACACATATATGAGAACTGAGAATAAACACACCTTTGCGGGAAAGAAGAATCTGGTGATAGTTGCGACAGCGCTGCTATTGTTTGCTGCGTTCGGCTGCGACGAGAAAGCCTATATAGACGGTCCGGGCGACAATAGCCACAATCAGGACTCGTTGCCTCAATTGGCAGACCCGGATCCGACGCCGGATCCTATAGGAGTGGAAATTCCGGCTGGAACGCTGGATGTGAATGAGGCAGTCAAGATTGCCAAGAAACTGAAGTCCGGCGAGGTGTCGGAGCAGAAATATTTTATTAAAGGTTGGGTGTCCGGCTTTAACCGTGGCGAGACTTTCTCTTCCGATTTTCCTAATTACGGTAACGATTTTGTGTATCTGAGCGCTCGCAATGACGGTCAGGGAACGAAGCAATTCTATGCATACCGTCTGTTGGGTAAGTTCGGCGCCAAACTGCCGGATTTGGAGTGCGTGGTAGCCGGTGATTTTGTTGTTATCAGTTGCTATCTGACCAACTATAACGGTGTGTATGAGTCGAGTGGAGCATGCTTCGTCTATGCTTCAAACAACGACCATTTCAATACAACCTTCCCTGCGTTCAAGGGTTGCCCTGCTCCGGGTGAAGGCGAAATCAGTGTGACGGGCGCGGAGGCAATTGCTAAGACGCTGGAGAGTAAAGCAACGACAAGCGATACGTACAAGATTCGCGGCGTGGTGACCGATGTTGCAGACAAGACACTCAGTACGTACGGCAACCTGACCTTTAATATATCTGATGGTTTGTCGTACGCAACATGCTATCGTCTGAAGGGAAAGAACAATGGCAACTTCACCAACCTGAATCAAGTGCAAGTGGGCGATACTATTTTGGTGAACGCAAAGATACAGAACTATAACGGAACGTGCGAACCTGTGCAGGGATATATACTGGAGAGCACAAATCCGAATTTTTAATAGAAAGCAAAATAAATAATAATCAATACAAAAAACAAAAATGGCAAGTTTACAAAGAATTCGTAATCATGGCGCAATGCTGATTGCAATCATCGGTTTGGCCATGTTGGCTTTCATCCTGGGTGACTTTCTGAACTCGGGTAGTAGTTTCTTTCATCGTAACCGCGAGAACGTAGCGGTGATTGAAGGACAGAAAATTCATTACACCGAGTACGAAGCAGCCAAGGAGCAATTGACAGAAGTGTACAAGATTGAAACCGGTCGTTCGAACTTTGACGAGGACGCAACCGCACAGATTCGCAATCAAGTATGGAGCATGATGATGATGGACTACACCATGCGTGCACAAGCTAAGAAGATCGGTATGGAAATCACGCAAGACGAGTTGACCGAGTTGTGCATTGGTGAGCATCCTCACCAGATCATCGCTGGTCGTCGCGCCTTCGTGGACGAGAACGGTAACTTCAGCCGTCAGGCAGTGAAGAACCTGATTAGCGCTATCAATCAAGATGATGAGAACGGCGACAACTCGCAACTGAAGATGTACAAGACCTATTGGCTGTACTGGGAGAACGCTGTTCGTATCAGCTATATGCAGGAGAAATACAGCACGCTGCTCCAGCACATGCTGAAGGCTAACTCGCTGGATGCTCAGTTCGCTTTTGACGCTCGTCAGAAGGGTGTATCGGCAGAGTTTGTGATGCAACCGTATTACTCTCTCTCGGACAGCATCGTTAAGGTAACCGACAGCGATCTGCGCAAGTTGTACAAGCAACACAAATCGTTCTACAAGCAAGTGCCGAACCGCGCTATCGAGTACGTTGCATTCGATATCAAGCCGTCGGAGGATGACTTCAAGGCAGCAGAGAATCTGCTGACCAGCCTGCAGGACGAGTTCCGCACAACAGACGACATTACACTGGTAGTAAATACTAATTCGGATATTATGTACGATGGTCGCGATTACTCGAAAGAGACCGTTCCGGCACAATTCAAGGAGTTTGCATTTGGCAACGGTGCTAAGACCGGCAACTGCACCGACATCATCTTTGAGAACAATACCTACGCTATGGCTCGTATCATGAAGGCCGGCTACTCGCTGCCTGATTCGGTTGAACTGAAGGCTATTGTTGATGGCGGTGAGGATCAGGAACTGGGTTGGTTCAAGGCTGACCAACTGCCGAAGAACATTGCTGAGCCGGCACTCGCAGGCAAGCGTGGCGAGCGTTTCACCGTAGCACAAGGTATGGGTGAGCAGACATTCGAGATCATGGAGATCGGTGCTGCTACTCCTAAGGTTAAACTGGCTATTCTGGCACGCGAGGTAACTCCGTCGAGCAAGACCTATTCGATCATCTATAACCAGGCTAAGCAGTTCATCGTTGCTAACCAGAATGCAGAGGCTCTCGAGGCTGCAGCACAGGAGCAGGGCATGACCGTTGTTCCGCAATACAACCTGATTGCTACTACCGACAAGGTAGGTCAATTGCCTTCGAGCCGTCCGATCGTTCGTTGGGCATTTGAGGCTAAAGAAGGTCAGGTGAGCGATGTATTCGAGTGCGGTCAGCAGTTCATCGTTGCTGCGTTGAAGGAAGCTAACGATGGCGAATATCGTTCGCTGGAGTCCGCTCGCGCAGAGTTGACCTACGAGGCTACCAACAATGCAAAGGCTGAGTACATCATCAACAAACTGAAAGGTGTTGAGAGCCTGGAGAAGGCAGCTGAGATTCTCGGTCAGCAAATTAAGGCCGCTGAGCGTATCAGTCTGGGCGACAGCCGTTTGGCTGGTGCAGGTGCAGAACCGGCAGTTATCGGTAAGGCTATCGCAATCGGCGAGAACGCACTGAGCGAGCCGATCAAGGGTAGCATGGGTGTATTCATCGTTAAGACGGGTGCTGCACTCAATACCAACGAGGACTTCAACGCAGACGCAGAAAAGGCTCAGTTGGCAGCTCGTTACGCATATCTGCCATATCAGGCAATGCAACTGATTGAGAATGAGGCTGAAGTAGAAGACCACCGCGTTAACTTCCAATAAATGCGTACGCGCGTGCGTGAATATAATAAGGAGAGTGCCCGTCAAGGGTTACTCTCCTTCGTGTCTCCATGGGTGTGGGTGCCGACGCTGTATTTCACAGAAGGCGTTCCTTATTTTCTGGTCAACAGCATTTCCGTGATGTTGTTTGCCAAGATGGGTGTGCCGAACGACCAGTTGGCATTTTTCACCACGTTGCTCTATTTCCCCTGGTTCTTGAAAGGATTGTGGAGCCCGTTTGTGGATATCATCCGCACCAAGCGATGGTGGATAATAGCCATGCAGGTATTGCTGACAGTGCTGTGTATATTGCTGACAATCAGCTTGCCGCAGCCGTCGGCGGAGATGATAGCCGCCAAAGAGACATCGGTGGGATTGTTCCGATTCACGCTCATCCTCTTTATCATTGCCGCCTTTGCTTCGGCAACGCATGATATAGCGGCGGACGGATATTACATGCTGGCGCATGACGAGAAGAGTCAGGCTGCCTTTGTCGGAATCCGTTCGACATTCTATCGCATAGCAGCGGTTTTCTCGCAAGGCGTGCTGGTCTATATAGCCGGTCGCATAGAAGAAAGCACAGGCGACATACCTCTGTCGTGGCAATTGACGCTAGGCGCTACTGCGCTGATAATGTTGCTGGTAACGTTGTATCACACGTTCTTCTTGCCGCGCGTTGAAGCGAGCAGACCGATTGAGTCGGCAGATAGCAGACAGGTAGGACGCGAACTGAAAGAGGCCTTTGTGACCTTCTTCTCCAAAAGCGGAGTGTGGCTGGCAATCACATTTATGCTGCTCTATCGGTTGAGCGAGGGATTTCTGGTCAAACTGTGCCAACCGTTTCTGGTGGACAGTCGCGAAGTGGTGCTGCGTGACGGACAATTGTTCGGCGGCGGACTGGGACTCAGTACGGATACGGTAGGTCTACTCTACGGCACTATCGGTGTGGCTTGTCTGCTGCTTGGAGGTATTCTAGGAGGCATATATATATCGCGCCGCGGACTGAAGAGATCGCTTTGGCTGATGGCTGCCGCGCTGACATTGCCGAGTTTCGTCTATTGCTATCTGAGTATGGTGCAGCCGGAATCGCTGTGGGTGATAGGTACGGCAGTCTGCTTCGAGCAGTTCGGCTACGGCTTTGGTTTTACGGCATACATGATGTACATGATGCATTTCTCGGAAGGCCAATACAAGACGTCGCACTACGCTATCTGCACGGCCTTTATGGCGTTGTCGATGATGATTCCGGGCTTTGTGGCAGGCGCGTTGGAACTGGCTGTGGGTTATTCCGCATTCTTCTGGATTGCCAACGGTTGCAGCATAACCACCTTTGTAATCACCTACTTTGTCTATAGGCGGTTGCATGATTAAAGATAAAAGATAAAAAACTCAAGACTCAAAATTTATAATAAATGAACGCGAAACGAATCATACCTGACGCTATCACCAGTTGCAATTTGCTCTGCGGCAGTATAGCTGTTTTCCTGGCGACACAGGGAGCCTTTGTTTGGGCATTTGTGTTTATTCTAGCCGGTGCGTTCTTCGATTTCTTCGACGGACTGAGTGCGCGTGCGCTGAAGGCACCGAGTGCTATCGGTGTGCAACTGGACTCGCTGGCAGATGATATCACGTTCGGTCTGGCACCGGCAATGATGCTCTTCTGCTATCTGCGTCCTATCCTCGGTTGGTGGGCATTGCCGGCGTTGCTGATGGCGGCTTTTTCGGCATTGCGTTTGGCTAAATTTAATGTAGACGAGCGTCAACATGCTTCGTTCATCGGTTTGGCTACGCCGCCTAATGCAATCTTCTGGGGCGGTATATGTTGCATGCCTTACGCTATGTTGGCATGGGATTGGGTGGCTTGGGCACTGCTTGGTTTGTCGCTTGTCAGTTGCTATCTGCTGAATGCGGAGATTC
>JAEEHO010000071.1 GCA_016280845.1 Paludibacteraceae bacterium
AATGCTTCAGCGGATTGCCGAGGCGTATCTAAAGCCGGTTGCCGAAGCGTATGATTCGGCCGTTGCTGGCGCAAAACCCGTGCCGACGCCATTGCTTGACATGATGCTGGGCTTTCGCAATGTCCTTATGCCCGATGTTGGCCCAGAAGAGTTTTCCGACATTTTTGCCCAGACGCTCACATACGGAATGTTCGCTGCCCGCCTAAATGACCCGACACCCGAGGACTTCTCGCGTTACGAAGCAATGGGGCGTATACCCAACAGCAATCCATTCTTGAAACAGTTGTTTCAATATGTGGCGAACAATCTTGAAGACGAGCTCGAATGGATAGTTGATGACCTTGCAGACCTTTTCAGGGCAGTCGATGTCGGCAAAGTCATGAAGGGCTATGGAAAATCCACTGGTGCGTCCGACCCGATGGTTCATTTCTACGAAGACTTCCTACGAGAGTATGACGCAGGACTCCGCAAAGATCGAGGCGTATGGTATACACCGATACAGGTCGTGCGGTTCATTGTATCTGCTGTCGATTGGGCGCTTAAAACTCGGTTTGGTCTTGAGGACGGCCTTGCAGACTCGTCAACAACGCAGATCGAAGTTGAAGAGGCCACAACGCATGGAAAGAAACTTGCCCACAAGGTAAAGAAGACCGTGCATCGCGTACAGGTTCTCGATCCTGCAACCGGCACGGGGACATTTCTTGCAGAGACCGTTCGGCAGATAAGAGCGAAGTTCGACGGCAACGAAGGGCGTTGGCCCGCATATGTCGCAAGCAACCTTTTGCCTCGTCTCAATGGCTTCGAGCTGCTGATGGCCAGTTATACGATGGCGCATGTAAAGTTGGATTACGCTCTTCGCGAGTCAGGCGTCACTCCGTCGGGCAAGGATCGCTTCAGGGTGTTTCTCACGGATTCGCTTACTGACTGGCATAAAGAATTGCCGGGTGGGCTATTTGCGAGCGCACTTGCTGCCGAACAACAGGGTGCAGACGAGGTTAAGCGCGACATTCCTGTGATGGTGGTGTTAGGCAATCCGCCGTATTCTGGGATTTCACAAAATAACGGGGATTGGATTACCCAACTTGTAAATGATTATAAAGTTGAACCAGGAGGAAGACAGAAACTCCAAGAACGGAAGCATTGGCTCAATGATGACTATGTGAAATTTGTTCGCCTAGCTGAGCATTATGTCGAGAAGAACGGTAGTGGCATTGTCGCCTACATTACCCCTCACGGTTTCCTCGACAACCCGACCTTTCGTGGGATGCGCTGGAAGTTAATGCAGACCTTCGATGAAATATGGGTATTGAATCTTCATGGAAACTCCAATCAGTACGAGGCTGCGCCTGGCGATGGGGACGATGAATGTGTTTTTAACATCAAACAGGGAGTGTCGATAAGTTTGTTTGTGAAACAGGGAAATGGTGGTAAGCAACAGCCATGCAAAATCCATTATGCAGACCTTTGGGGCAAGAAGACCGAGAAGCTTGACTCGCTAGAAGTTGCGACGATGGATAGTATCAAATGGCTTACGCTGAATCCTGTTGAGCCAATGTTGTTCTTTGTGCCAAGAGATACGAGAGAGGAGAATGAGTGGAATACAGGGTTTGGGATTGGAGAGCTGATGGCGGTAAACGCTACAGGGATTGTCACCGCTCGTGATAGTCTTGTTGTAGATATGTCGATGGCCAACCTTATTTCTCGTATGGAGTTGTTTTGCGACCCAAATGTTGCCGATTCCGAAATCAGGGCAAAATATTGGGGAGGCAAAAAGGCTGGTAAGTATCTTCCTGGCGACACTAGAGGTTGGCGACTGTCCGAAGCTAGAATAAAAATTTCCAAGAATAAGCATGTCGATGTTGTAAAGCCATTTGCATACCGTCCTTTTGACTCTCGTTTCATATACTACAGTAGTAGCATGGTGGATTGGGGCCGAGAGAGTTTCATGAAACATTTTTGCATGGGGCATAATGTGGGGCTTGTTTGTAAGCGAGGTATGCCATTTGATTCGCCGTCGGGATTCATCACTGATGCATTGGCCGATAATAGGTATTGGACTTGTTCTGGAACAAAAGGAACTGACTCGGTCTTTCCCCTATACCTATACGAAGAGAACATGGGCAATATTGAGAAACGCTCAAACATGGACGCGGCGATTGTTTCCAAGATAGGCGCAGCAATCGGCGGCGAAGCTACGCCAGAGGACATCTTTGCGTACATCTACGGTATTCTCCACGCACCATCCTATCGTAAGAAATTCAAGGAGTTCCTGAAGACGGACTTCCCGCGCATACCTTATCCGAAGGACGCGGCGCAGTTCAGGGCAGTCGCAGAGGTAGGCCGTTCGCTCATCGATACGCATCTGATGCGCGATGCCGCGCCTGGGCTTTCTGAGACGAGGGCACGATTCCCGAAGATGGGCAGCAATATTGTTGAGGAAGTGCGATTTGACGAGGGACGTGTCTTTATCAACGCCGAGCAGTTCTTCGATAATGTTCCACAGATTTCGTGGGAGATGCCGATCGGTGGCTATAGGCCTGCGGAGAAGTGGCTTAAGGATCGTAAGGGCAGGGCACTCACTGGCGACGACATCAAGCACTATCAGCGCATCATCATTGCCTTAATGAAAACAGCCGAGGCTGCTGAAAAGCTCGAAGCTGTTGCTTGCGAATCATATACGGAAGTGTCAGGTACGCCGAGCAAAACTCGGCTGAACTAGCAGAATGAAAGGAGTCTGCACTGTAAAGAAGTCAGCATACAGTTAGGACGGTGAGGCGTGCAGAGGGTGACCGATGTGCGCGAGTCTCGCCAGACAAACGAATAAGCGAC
>JAEEHO010000009.1 GCA_016280845.1 Paludibacteraceae bacterium
GATAGGCTTGATGAGCGCTTCGCGCTTCTTGTACAACTCGCCTTCCTGACCGAAGTACTTGCGCTTGAGTTCGAGCACCTCCTGCTCCTTCTTGACTATCTCCTCCTCGCGTTGGCGACGCATCGTTTCTGAGAGGAAGATCTGCTCGGTCTGGTAGTTGGTGGACAAAACGCGAGCCTCCTGCTGCATAGCGTCCACCTCTTTTTGCCAGCGTTTGGAGAGCAAAGTCAACTGCTCGTTGGCCTGTTCGTACTGCGGCAGATTCTTGAGAATATAGGTCATATCCACATAGGCCACCTGTTGGTCTTTTGCAAAAGCCGTGCCAGAAATAAGTACAAAGGTACAAAGTACAATGTACAATTTATGCGCATAGAATCTTTTCATATTGCTTATTTTCATTCTTTGTTTGTTTATAACTCTTGTCCAAGCACGAAGTGGAACTGACTTCCGCCATACTGCTTGCTACCGTTGATTTCGTCAAATCCGTATCCCCAGTCAACACCCAGCAGACCGAACATCGGCAGGAAGATACGTACGCCGACACCGGCCGAACGCTTGAGGTTGAACGGGTTGTAGTCCTTGATATCGGAGAAACAGTTACCCGCCTCGACGAAAGCCAGCGCCCAGATAGTGGCCGACTGCTCAAGCGAGATAGGGTAGCGGAGCTCCATCGTAAACTTGTTGTAGAGATAACCCATATTGCGTCCCGTAGCATTGTCATACGGCGTGAGCGAACCGGATGTGTAACCACGCATAGCTACGTATTCGGTTGCATAACTGGTGTAGCTGGACATACCGTCGCCACCCATATAGAAAGACTCGAACGGCGACTTGGCATCCTTGTTGTAATGGCCCAGATAGCCGAACTCGACACGCGTCATCAGCACCAGTTTGCTGTCACGCGTCAGCGGCGTGAACACCTTGCCGGAGAACTTCCACTTGTGGTACTCGATCAGGTGGTATTTCTCGGCGTTGGTCATCTGCGAGTAATCCTTGCCATTGAAGACTGACCATGGCGGCGTGATCTTCAGACCCAGCGTGAACTGCGAACCGCGGCGTGTGTAGATCGGGTTGTCGATGGACGAACGCGACAGTTGCAGATTGAGCGAAAAGTTGTGAGAAGTACCGTCTGATATCAGCAAGTACGGCCAGTCCTTCATCATATACATCTGGTAGCTGAGCTCACCGTAGAAGGTGAAGTAATCATCCGGCCAACGCAGACGCTTACCATAACCGATGGATACACCGAGAGTACGCAGGTACTTATCCTTATCAGCCTCAGACTCAGCCAATTGCTGATAGTAATTGCTATTACCCGAATAGTAATAATAGTTCGAATAGGTGTTATAGAGGTTCTGATAAGCCTTCTGATAGCGGCTTGAATATCCGGTCTGGTTAGCAAAGTATATACTGGTGCTCAGACTGTTAGGTCGCTTGCCGCCCAACCAAGGCTCGAGGAACGAGATGCTGGCGGACGTATAATATATACCGTTCGTGCGCGCGTTAATAGAGAAGGTCTGTCCCTCTCCTTGCGGCACAATACGATAAGATTTCTTGTTAAACAGGTTCTGGATAGCAAAGTTGGTGAACTTCAATCCCAACGAACCGACCAGACCCGTAGCACCCCAACCGAGCGAGAACTCAATCTGGTCAGACGATTTGGTTTCCAACATATAGGTGATGTCCACCGTTCCCTCCTCGGGATTAGGCTGGATATCCGGCACCAGTTTCTCCTGGTCGAAGTGGCCCATCTGCGCCAACTCACGGAGCGAACGCATGATGTCCGACTGCGAGTAGAGTTGGCCCGGCTTGGTATAGAGTTCGCGACGAACAACGTGCTCGTAAACACGCGTGTTGCCGACGATCTTGATATCATTGATAGTGGCCGGTTTGCCTTCGTACATTCGCATCTCAAAATCGATGGAGTCGTTCTCTACGTTCACCTCCACCGGATCTACGTTGAAGAAGAGGTAACCGCGATCGGTGTATAGTTTGCTGACCGCGTCGTCATCACCCGTCAGACGGTCGTTGAGTGTCTTGAGATTGTAGACATCGCCCGGCTTGACACCCAACGTAGCATCCAGATACTCATAGGGATAGACGGTATTGCCGACCCACTTGATGGAGCGCACATAGTACTTATCTCCCTCGCTGACGGTCAGATATACATCCACACGCGTCGGGTCTTCGGGATTGGGAGCGACAGAGTCGGACACGATATACGCATCGCGATAACCGTGTTCGTTATACTTGTCAATGACAGCCTGTTTGTCCTTCTCGAACTCCTCAGCGACGAACTTCTTGGTACGGAAGAGGTTGACGATGTTGTTATCGTTGGTCTTCTTCATCGCCTTGTTGATCTGCAGGTCGGTGAGTGCCTCGTTGCCGGTGATGTATATCTTGCCGACCTTGGTCTTGGCCTTTTTGTCCACCGCAACCAATACACGCACATATCCCGGATGGTCCGGATCGTTATGCTGGAGCACGTTGACTTCGGCGTTGTGGAATCCCTTTTCTGCCAGATATTTCTTGATGACTGTCTGGGCATGGTCCTCCAGGTTAGGCGTCATCTGGCTTCCCTGACGGATACCTACCTTAACCTCAACATCCTCTTTCTCACTCTTGCGCAATCCCTCGTAGCGCACCTCGCTCACGCGCGGACGCTGTTTGAGCGCGATGACGAGCCAGATCTTGTTACCTTCGATCTTTTTCGCACGTATCTTGACGCTGGAGAACAAGCCTTGTTTCCAGAAGCGTTTGATAGCCTTGGTGATTTGGTCACCCGGCACCTCAATCTTATCTCCCACAGCCAAACCTGAGAAACCGATCAGCACGAAATCTTCGTAACTGTCGGCACCCTCTACTTCGATAGACGCAATCTCGTATGTCTTGCGTGACATACCATATTCAATCTCCGGCGCAGGCTCGTTGGCTGCGACGGCGGAACTGTCGGTCTGCGCATGGAGAGGCAGGCACAACAGCAGTAGCAAAAGTATACTATTACTTAATCTGTTCACTTGTTTTTCCAAATCTACGTTCGCGTTTCTGATAATCCACAATGGCCTTGTAAAACTCTTCCTCATCAAACTCCGGCCAGAGTCGGTCGGTGAAGTACAGCTCGCTGTAGGCCAGTTGCCACAAAAGGAAATTACTAATACGATACTCTCCGCTGGTGCGAATGAGCAAGTCCGGGTCGGGCATATCGGCCGTAGCCATCAGCGAACTGACCAGTTGCTCGTTCACTTCCTCGGCGCGCAGTTGCCCTGCCTGTGCCTGCTGAACAGCAGCACGCATGGCCTCGGTGATCTCCCATCGCGCCGAATAACTGAGTGCCAGCACCATAGTAAGGCCGGTGTTCTTGCTCGTCTGCTCGATGCAACCGAGGAACTTCTGACGTGCTCCTTCGAGCAGGCGGTTCAGGTCGCCGATAGTCTGCAGGCGCACATTGTTGTTCATCAGTGTCGGTGTCTCTTTGGCAATAGTATCCACCAACAGGTTCATCAGCGCATCCACTTCCTCCTTCGGACGATTCCAGTTTTCGGTCGAGAAGGTGTAGAGCGTCAGATACTCGATGCCCAACTTGGTTGCAGCCACGGTGATATTGTGTACCGTCTCCACTCCCTGTCGGTGGCCGAACATACGTGCCAGACCTTGCTTCTTGGCCCATCGACCATTACCATCCATGATGATGGCTATATGGCGCGGCAATCGCTCGGGGTTTATTTGTTCCTTATAATCCATATTCGTATTTATTGTCTTTTTCAGCTTTCAGCCTTTCAGTTTGCTATTCTTAATACCCATCATCGGCATTGCAGATGCGGCATGGTGTTGCGGCTCTGCCGAACTCGAAGACGAGGCCTAGCGTGAGTTGGCCCGTTATGTCGCAGTTCATGATGTTGCTACCGTTCAGGTTGTGACGGTTGTCCAGAGAATTGCGGCTCTCCAAGTTGTCTGCCATGTAGATATTGTGTTGCCAAGCCAGATTGAGTCCGCAGACCTTGCTGAACTTCCACTTGAAGCCTACGCCCAGCGGGATATAGCACGCCACATGATTGAAATTAGGCTTGTTATGTGCGTCCGCTCCGTAGATGGCTGTACCTACGCCGAGGAAGATATACGGCGTGTACGGACGGATGTTACGGTTGAACTCATTGCTGGTTCCGAAACGGAAGAAATTGAACTCAGCCATCACATCAATGTTGACGAGTTGGTTCTCCCACTTGGTGTCTTGCTTGACATTCTGCATCGTGTAGTCGTAGCCCGTGATACGTTGGGTCAACCCCTTGACCTGTACTGCCCAGCGTTGGGTAAACTTGTATCGGAAATGCAAACCGTAAGCCTCGCGCACATCCATGAAGATATGCGGAGTGGCATCGCCGGCATAATAACCGCAGCCGGCCTGCAAACCTAACTCGCACAAGTATGGACGTTCGTCCGCCTTGGCCATAGCGCTTGCGCATAATAGCAGCAATACTACGCTATATAACTGTATTCGTTTAAGCATTCTTAATCAATAGACGGAAAGCGTCCGTCACGCGTTTAACTCCAATAACCTCAATCTTGTAGCGCGAGGTATCTATCTTTTGTTCGGCTGGCACCAGTATTCGTTTGAATCCCAGTTTCTGCGCTTCACCGATGCGTTGCTCTATGCGGTTGACCGCTCTGATTTCTCCGGCCAGTCCCACTTCGCCGCAGAGGCAAGTGGAGGCATCCAACGCTATATCCATGTTGCTACTCAATACTGCCGCCAGCACAGCCAAGTCGATTGCGGGATCTTGCACGCGCAGTCCGCCGGCAATGTTGATGAACACATCCTTCTGCAGCAGTTTGAATCCCACGCGTTTCTCCAGCACCGCCAGCAGCATATTCAGTCGTCGGCCGTCGAAGCCTGTTGACGAGCGTTGCGGCGTTCCGTAAGCAGCCGATGAAACCAACGCTTGCACTTCGATCAAGAACGGTCGTACGCCTTCTACCGCAGCGGCGATAGCCACGCCCGACAATCCTTCGCGTGCCGTGGACAGCAACAACTCCGACGGGTTGCTCACCTCGCGCAATCCGTCCTGACGCATCTCGTAGATGCCCAATTCGGAGGTCGAACCGAAACGGTTCTTCTGCGCACGCAATATGCGGTACATATATTGTTGGTCGCCCTCGAACTGCAGCACCGTGTCGACGATATGCTCCAGCACTTTCGGGCCGGCCAGCGATCCCTCTTTGTTGATATGACCGATGATGATGAACGGTATATTGCGGGTCTTGGCAAACTCCATGATGCGTGCGGCGCACTCGCGTACTTGGCTGAGGCTGCCTATCGTGGCATCGATGGTCTCCGTACCTATCGTCTGAATCGAATCAACCACAACCACCTCGGGTTCCAGTTCTTTGACTTGGTCGAGTATACGTTCCAACGATGTCTCGGATGAAATATACAGGTTCTCCGCATTGCCGGCCAAACGTTCCGCACGCAGTTTGAGTTGGCGCACACTCTCTTCGCCCGAGGCGTAGAAGGTCTTGCGTTCGCCCATCTGCATCAGCACTTGCAGCGCCAGAGTCGATTTGCCTATACCCGGTTCGCCGCCCAGCAGCACCAGACTACCCGGCACCAGTCCGCCACCCAACACTCGGTTCAGCTCGCCGTTCTGCATATCGATGCGGCATTCCTCGGTAGCCACAATCTCCTGCAGACGCTGGGCATGTCCCACTCCGCCGGATATACCTATCCGCTGATGGCCAACGGTTGAGGTCTGAGAATCGGCAACTTCCTCTACGTAAGTTCCCCATTCGCCGCAAACCGGGCAACGGCCTAACATCTGCGGAGCCTTGGCGCCGCAGGATGAACAGACATATTGTACCGTTTTTTTAGCCATCAATAATACTTAAATCTCAAATACCAGATTCTCTTCTGCAAGGACAGTGTTGTCGAAGATCGGCTTCGCCTCGTTGAGAAACAGACTATGATCTTCTATACGGGCCGAGTAATGACCGAGAATCAGTTTTTCCGCACCGGCTTTCTTCGCCACCGTTGCTGCGTCGGCAGCCGTCGAGTGCATCACCTCTTTGCTTCGTTCGGCCAGCGATTGCAGGAAGGTGGACTCGTGGTAAAGTGTTTTCACCCCTTCGATGATAGGTATCACCTTCTCGCTGTATTGTGTATCCGAACAGTAAGCATAACGCTTGGTGGTCACATGATCGAAACTGCCGTCTTCTTTCTTGATACGACGGGTCTCGCTGAACAGGAATCCGCATGTCGGCACACCGTGTTTCAGCGGAATAGTCTCCACGCTGACCGTACGATCCTCATAAATCACCTCATGCTTACGCGGGTTAATCGGATGGAAAATAATATCGTACAGGCGATCGTTGCAATGGTAATCGAGCAACGGTTGCAGCAGTTTCTCCAGATCGGGATGCGCATAGATATGCATCGGCTGCGTACGCTTGAGCATGCCCAATGTGGTCAGCAGTCCGATTAGACCGAAGCAGTGGTCGCCGTGCAGGTGGGAGATGAAGATGTTGTACAACCGCCCGGTGTGCACACCCAGCCGTTGCATCGTCAGCAGCACTCCTTCGCCGCAATCGACCAGGAAGGACTTATCACGCAACTCAACCAACTGCCCCGAAGGGGAAGTGGTCTTGGTCGGCTTAGCGCTTCCGCATCCTAATATGGTCAGTTTTCCGTTACTCATTGTATCTTTGCGAGCTTGTTGCGCATCTTGTTGCCCAACTCGCTTTTACGTTCTATATGTTCGAGCACGGCCTTGACGAACGAGTTGGACTCGAACGAACCGCGCACTTCTTCAAAATCAGCCTCAGCCTGCTGGCGGTCGCCGTCGGCACCGAAGCCCGTCTGACTATTCAGGTCAAACTCCTTGCGTGCATCGTCATAAACCATTCGGTCGAGACGCACTACGGCTTCCTGCCACTGGTCGATGGTCTGACGCACTTGATCCAGACTCACCTGGTCTGCAGAACATCCCCATACCTGCTCCAACTTGTCGAGCGCCCAGGTCCACTCATACGAGTAGTAGTTGGCGTGCATTTCCTCAAGGCGCTCCTGTATCTGTCTGAGCGACATGCTGCCGCTCTCTATGTCATCGAGCAGATGCTTCACTTCGCTCTTCGGCGCAATCAGTCCGGCCAAATCCACCCAGTCGCCATGACCGGCATGACCATCCGGCTTGAGCGCCGCACGTACATCCGCCATGCTCTTTAGATCCTTGTTCTCCAGACGGCTGATTAAACTGTTGCCGAGGAACTTCTGTATCCCTATTGTGTACAGTTCGCGGCCGTGGCGCAACGAACTGTTACGTATCTTGCAGTTGCGGTAACCGTAAACGGCCGTATTCTCTCCGCTCAGCATCTGCAGCTCGTCCAGTATCTCGCGTCCGCGCCACATTTTCTGCACCGTGTACGGACTGAGCAGGTTGAAGTTGATTTGGTCCAAACGGTTCGGATCTTTGCGGTTATCACGTTTCGGCCATTTCTGTGCATCACGTATCGTTCCCACCGTTCGCAGGTTGGCTCCCGGCACCAGGAATGATTCCGACTGATTCTCAATCAGGTAGGAGAACGGCAGATCGCTCGTGTCGCTATGATTGGTATGTCGTCCCATAACGAGCGAGAACGCGCCTATCTTGCTCGGCCACAACAGGTAGCTGTCGCTGGTGGTCTTGGATCCACGCTCAGCCACACCCTGATGGATCGGACCGAGTTTGTACATATGGTTACTCTGGTTGCTGCCAGATCCGGCGTTCAGGAACGAGAACATACCGGCAATCAAGAGCGTTGACTTATGGTGAGTCACAGTGTACGGACCGGCGAAGATTGCGCAGGCCTCGCCGTGCATACCTTGACAGTTCGAGAAGAACAAACTCTCACATGCCGAATAGTGCTTGTCGAAGATACATCCTTGTCCCACAAAGCACTTGTCCACCAGTGTCGAATCGCCAATCTCAACGCCCGAAGCGATGATGAAATCGGCGCACTTGACGCCACTGCCCAAACGCACAGGCGCACACTCGTTGCTATTGACCGTTCCGTTCTTCAGTCGGCTGACGCCGCTCAGTTCGGCGCAGTCGCCTATCTTGACATTCTTGATGCTGCCGCAGTTGAGTATATGCACATTCTTGCCTATCTCGCCTGTTTCGGCAGCTTGCGATTCGGCGTACGCATCTATCTGGCGTTCTATCTCCGCAATCATCTTCGGACGATGGCGGTAGAGTGTCAGTATATAGGCCAGACTGGCACTCAACTCATCGAAGATAGGAATCTCGCGTCCGCCGCCTTCGTTCATCACAGCCACACGCACTCCGTTGCCGAAAGTGGTACGGCCGTCCACCAGTATGGCATTGACATTCTCGATGCAAGTATTGTCGCCTATGCGATAGTTAGCAATGTAGTTGTGAATGTTGTACAGATGACAATCGTCGCCCAACTCCACATTATGCAACGTGGCATTGCATATACCCGTATGTACGCTGAAACCGCCCGGCAGTTCTATCTCCCGACGAAAAGCACCCAAACGGATTTTTCCCGAGAAATGTGCCTCGCGCACATACTTAGCGTCAAAATCCTGAGCCACCTCGATGGTGTCCCAGTCCCTCGCCGTGCAACCTTGTTGCTGCAGCTGCGCTATCTCTGCCTCTGTCAGTTTTCTATACATGGTCTTTATTCTTTCAGTGAACGTAGTGAACGGTCTTTGTTCTTTCAGGCTGTAGGCCGGTCTTGCAGTGAAACGGTCTTACTTAGTCGTTCAGCAGCATCGGCATCAGCAGCATCACGATGTCTTCGTCTGCCTCATTCTCCGACGGCAGAATCAGACCTGCGCGTGCAGGATCAGCCAACTTGAGCAGCACTTCATCCGAAGCAACCGACGAGAGAATATCGATCAGGAACGGAGCCTTGAAACCGATAGCCATCGGCGTTCCTTCGTAGTTGCAAGTGATGGTCTCTTCTGCGCTGGTCGAGAAGTCGATATCCTGCGCCGAGATCTTTATCTGGTTCTCGCTCAGAGCCAGGCGCAACAGAGCGGTACCATTGTTAGCAAACACAGCCACACGCTTGCAGGCGTTGATGATGGTCTGGCGGTCAACGGTCACAATATTCTGATTTCCTTGCGGAATAACGGCATTGTAGTTCGGGAAGCGGCCCTCGATCTGACGGCAAACGATAACCGTTTGGTCAAACTCGAAGCGTGCGTTCTTCTGACCGAAAGCGATTTGCACATCGCACTCATCTTTGCCCAGCACGTTCTTCAGCAACGCAGCCGGTTTCTTAGGAAGGATGAAACTTGCAGCCTCGTCAGCCTTGACGCTGTTGTTGATATAGCGTACCAGACGGTGAGCATCGGTAGCCACCATTGTCACATGATCGGTTGCCAAGTCAAAGTATATACCGTTCATCACCGGACGCAAATCATCGTCAGCGGTGCAGAAGATTGTCTTCTCGATGGCGTTCTGCAATACATGCGACGGCAGGTTGATCACGCGGGCATCTGCGTCTGCGCCTTGCATCTCCGGATACTCATTGCCGTTCACTCCGACAAACGAATAGGTACCGTTCTGGCTAACCATGCTCACTGCAAAGTTCTGCTCATCGATGGTGAATGCCAGCGGTTGCTCGCTGAACTCACGCAGGGTCTCCAGCAACAACTTGGCTGCCGATGCCACCTTGCCGCTACCCTCTGCGCCTTCCACCTCAATGCTCGTACGGATGGTTGTCTCGCCATCCGAAGCGGTCAAAGTCAGCAGATTGCCCTTCAGATCAAACAGTACGTCATCCAGAATAGGCAGCGCGTTCTTGCTGTTGATCACACGGCTCACTGCCTGCAACTGAGAAAACAATTTCGAACTTGATACGTTAAATTTCATAATGCATTATTATTTTGTTTGTTAGATTCCCAAATACTCCGCCTCGCATATGTATGTAATGCGCATATGCGAGTGCGCACGCCATTTTTAGCGTGCAAAGGTACTGCTTTTTTTTGACATACACAAATATTTTACAAATATTGTGCCATTTTCCCTCATTTTCGTATCAAGATTGTGTTTTTTTCTCCGTCTGTTTCCCCCGCATTGTATGCGGGTTCTTTTCTATGTCCGTTGTGCTTGATACCAATCTCGTTTGTTTCGTCTATGACGCTGGATACCATCCGGCGTCTCCCCTTCTCCCCCTTATCGAGAGGATTGGGGGGTGTCCTCGAGTCATCTTCGAGTCCTTACCATAGGATCACCATATGATTCCCATAGGATCACCATAGGATCAGCCCTCCATTCGCCTATAACCCTTCGTCCTTTCGCCTTTATAACCTATATATACTATGTATATATACTTTTTGTCACCTTTTCGTCCAATGTTATACAACAAAAAATCGACATATGCAAACATATGCCGACTTTTCGCTTTTGTATTGAGTGGTTTCCTCCTTATTGGGAGTATTCCGCTATTGTAATCCTCTCTTTATCTGAACACTTTGTAGGCGTTGCAGCCGAAGAAATTGCCAATAACAATGCTGACGTAATAAGCAAAGAATGAACCCCATGCAACCTCTGAAGCAGGTGTATTGAACAGATACACCAGACTGTAGAAAGCGTCCGCAACGCAGTGTGGAAAACCGCACATGATGAAGGCCGGAACGGCAAACAGCAGCGGCAGCCAATCCGAGAAATCGCGGTTCTTGCGCGCAAAATCCACCGAGAATGACATCAGCAGTCCGCAGCCCATAGCCAACACACCGCACTTGAACCAACCCAAAGCCAAACGACCGGTTATAACTCCTGTTGCAGCAGCAGGCAAAGCCAGAGGTGTTGCCAACGAAATGGAGGCTACCAGCGCGCAGCCGATAATGTTGCCCAGCAACACCAACAGCAACATAGGAATGTCACGCCAACTGTCCAAAAAACCTGCAGTACCGGTGTACAACTTGCTTTGGTACTTGATCACTCCGATCAGACCCACGCAGAACAAGAACATACCTAATACCGGGTTGGCCAAGAATCCCCAACCGGCAATGCCGATGAGTACACCCGCGAAAATAGACCGCTTAACTAATTCAAAAAAATGCATAGTTTGATTGCTTGTTTTTGTAATTTGTTAGTAGATTATTAGTGAATTAAAAATAGTGGTCTAAACCTTTGCGAGTGCAAAGGTACTACAAAAAAACGACATGCACAAACCGGCATGTCATTTTTCGTACTATTTTTGATATATGCAAACTCTACTTTGCACGCACACCTTGTGCATCATATACATTTTCACCTCTGCGGATATAGAGCTTGCCGTCCTTGATGAACTTGCCATCAGACGATTGGTTACCGAAGATTTCTTCTATAGCTTGATTCTCGTCCGGAATAGTTACGTAATTGGTGAAATTCTTCCAACCCTCGGCACTCTTATATTGCGCCAATGAAGATTGCTGAACAAATACTTTGCAATTGTTATAATTGTTAAACGTGTTATCAGTAATAGTCGGAGGTGTTTTGGCATGGCAATACAATGTATCCAACTGGCCGCAACTTTCGAATGCTCCTGCTCCGATAGATGTCAGGGTGGATGGCAAATCAATGAATGTAACAGCATAACAACCATAGAAGGCTTTTTCCCCAATGCTAGTCACACCTTTAGGGAATATGAGGGAAGTTAATTGATACATATTTTGGCATAAGTATGCCGGAACATATTCCACCTTATCCCCAAATATGAATGAGGTTATACCGCCTGTGATATCCCACTTAATCGGACCGATTATAGGCCTCATCACATTTTGCTTGAATGGCGTGTCGTCCTGTACACAATCATGGTAGTTTTTTACGTTCCAGACTACTGTGTCGATACCACAATAACAGAAAGCACCATCAGCGATGCTATCAATACTTTCTCCCAAGGTAATTTTGTTCAAATGGCAATCGCTAAAAGCGTAGGAGCCAATTGAGGTTACTCTGTCAGGAACGACTATTTCTTTCAATCCCGTACATCCACTAAAGGCACTTGTCTCTATTGCGGTTACATTCTCCGGAATAGTAATGGCGCGCATATTGGTACAGTCCCTGAACCATCCCGCTCCTATGACAGTAATATTTTCGCTCAAAATATAATCGGTCACTTGCGGTCCGAAGGCGTAGCTGCACGAGGTTTTAAACGATGGTGCATTCAGATAAACGGTGGTTATTGAATCACATTGATAACATGCATAATTCATATCAACTACACCACTTCCAACGGTTACAGAGCGAAGCGGTGTTCCGCGGAAGGCGTAGTAATTGATAGTCGTAATATTATCCGGAATAATGAGCGATGTTATATGCTGATAACCATCAAAGACACGCGAAGCCACCGTGGTGATATTGCTCGGAAGGGTTAATTCTCCTTCCAACAGTTGGCCGTTCACATACAATTCATCGGCTATGTCCAAAGGATTGTGTCCCAATTCCAATTGGCACCATGCGGACAAATCAGAAATATATACTTTCGTAAAAGTACAAGCCTGGAATGCATTGTCTCTGATACCTTTGATCTGCGCAGGCAGCGTAAAGGTAGAGAAGTGCGTCAAGCCGGCATACATGGATTCGGGAATGTTCTCCACTTGGTCGCCCAGATAGATGGTATCAATCTGCTCTAAAATGCGCGCAAACATATACTCGGAGTTTTTCTTGTGGCAATTGATAGCATTCCAATATACGGTTCTTAGATTGGTACAGCCTTCAAAGACATAGCTGCCTATTTGCTCCAGTTGTTCCGGAATGGCGATGGAATGTATACCACAGTTTTTAAGGCCGTAGTGTTCAATTTTCTTGA
>JAEEHO010000072.1 GCA_016280845.1 Paludibacteraceae bacterium
AAACGTCCGTACTCACCAAAGTCCTGTACCGCAAAATCGCACCAACTCGACATGGCCTCCAGGTGATTAACCACCATGTCTGCCACCACGCGGGTACCGCTGTTGTGGAAAGTGGCTATCAGTTTCTCCAGGTCCGCACGGCTACCCCAGTCCGAGTTCTGGTTGCTGTATTGACGCGGGTGATATCCCGTTCCGCTGGCGTAGGCACTGGGCGGCAACCAAATCAGGTCGAAGTACGCACCTATCTCGTCTGCCTGACCCAACAACGTCTTCCAACGCGTGTCGCCGTACAAGTCGGTTCCTTTCTCGGTATCGTTGGGCATGTAGCTATCCCAATAGAATCCCTGCATCATCACGTCGCCGCATTGGCTCGGCACAGACGAACCGTGCACTTCTACCACTTCGCCCACTATCGTCACGCAGATGATTCCCGCATTCACGGCAATGGTGATGTCGCCGCTTCCGGCCAACTTAACCACTATGTTCGCATCTTCGTCGCCGCCGTATCCTTGCGTACTGCACGACGCATCTACGGCATCTATACCCAGACTCACGTTCCATGTGTTGTTGGTCACTTTGAATCGGTATGTACCTGCGGCCAAACCAGTGAAACTGATGGTGCCGTTGGTCATCGGTAGGTGTTGGCCGGCTTCCCATGTGGCATTCGGGAAACCGCTTCCGGCCAGGTAGTAATCCATTGTGGTCGGACCGGAATAAGTGCTCCACTCGCCGGTACTCTTGGCCCCTTCGCCTTCGCCCCAACCGGTGATGGTGTAGCAGTCCTTGCCGGACGGAATAGTCAGATCGGCCGTCTGATTCCATTTGGTGTCCCAGTTGAGCGCAGTACTGCCGTTCGGCATCCTCACAAAAACAATGGACCCGTAACTATCGGGTATATCTGCAGAATAGACACCCGCGGTTACTAAGCCCATTTTGACATCGGAATAATTATCGCCACTCCATGAATGCGCAAAGAATACAGCTCCGCCTTGATCCCATAACGAACTGCCGCCTGCATTCAAATAAATTGTTTTGGCTGAAACGCTCGCCGCGCACATGACGCACGCAAGCACAAAGAAAAACTTCTTTTTTTTCATCGTATTAGTTTTTTGTTAAATATACCTATTATTGTACTCCGTTTTTAAATCTGTGTAATATTATACACGCTTATCGACCGCAAAGGTACTACTAATTTTTCATATACGCAAATTTTATGTAACTTTTTTGCCGAAACAATATGCTTATTCGTTAGTACACTCTATTTTATCCATTCGCCCATTCGTCCATTCGTCCATTCACCTTTATAATGTCGGGGTTTTATCGGGGTTTTATCGGGGTTTTATCGGGGTTTGGTGCAAGCTATCGTCCCGCTATCGTCTCGTTATCGTCTCGTATTTGTCTCGGAAATGGCACGAGAGTGGCGCGAGAGTGGCGCGAGAGTGGCGCGTATCTTTGCTTTTTCGTTTTTTTGCACGCAAAAACGGCACCACTCTTGCACATTCCAAAAAATTGTTGTACCTTTGCAGCCTTGTGTTGACGGATTTTATAATAGGACGTATTAAGGCGGAATTGCCGTTCGAACCGAACGAGGAGAAAGAGGACTTGTTTCTGGCTTTGGGGCAATTCCTAGTGTCGCGTGACGAGCGAAAAGCGTTCGTCTTGCGCGGCTATGCCGGCACGGGTAAAACCAGCGTTGTCAGCGCGTTGGTTCGTGCATTGACCGCTCTCAAGCAGCCTTGCGTTCTGCTGGCTCCCACCGGCCGTGCAGCAAAGGTGCTCAGCCGCTATTCGGGCGCACCCGCCTACACCATCCATAAGTGCATCTATCGCCAAAATCAGTTAGGCCAAGAGGCTTTCTCGCTGAGTGACAACCGCTGCGTACGCACGCTCTTCATCGTTGACGAAGCATCTATGCTCAGCGGCAATCGCGACAATTCCACTTTCGGTAGCGGCTGCCTGCTGGATGACCTGATTCGTTTTGTCTACAGCGGCGTGGGATGCAGTCTGTTGCTCTTGGGCGACGATGCCCAGTTGCCGCCTGTTGGTAGTCTCGCCAGCCCTGCCTTGGATGTTGATTACATGGCAGCCCACTTTCACCTTTCGGTTTCCGGTTTTCAGCTCTCCCAAGTTGCCCGTCAAGCCCTGGATAGTGGTATTCTACGCGAGGCCACACGTCTCCGCGAACAACTTTCAGCCGTCAGCCATCAGCTTTCAGTTATCAGCCCCAACGGAAAGGATATTATCCGGCTGAAAGGTGAAGAAGTGCTGGAGACACTCGAACGCAGTTGGCGCGATGTAGGAGCCGAAGATACGCTCATCATCACGCGCAGCAACAAGATGACCAACCTCTACAACCAAGGCGTGCGGGCTAAAATCATGTGGAAGGAGGACGAACTGTCCAACGGCGACCGAGTCATGATTAGCAAGAACAACTATTTCTGGGCAAAGGAATACAAAGACTTGGAGTTTCTCGCTAATGGCGACATGCTGGAAATCAAACGATTGCACAATCATCATGAGATGTATGGTTTTCATTTTGCCATGGCAAGTCTGCGTGCAGTCGATTACGATTGGGAGATAGATGCAATGGTATGGCTCGACACGCTGACTACCGATTCGCCCGAAGCCAACTACAACTTGCAGAAGGAGCTCTTTGCCCGCGTGGCAGAAGACTATCCCGAGATTCGCAACAAGAAGGAATTGGTCAAGAAGATATACGAATCGCCTTATTACAACGCCCTGCAGATTCGTTTTGCTTATGCCGTTACGTGCCATAAGGCGCAAGGCGGGCAGTGGAAACATGTATATATAGATGATAACGGCGAGTGGTTGGAGGCGAACGGCCGAATGGATACCAACGCCGAACGACAGGAACATCTCCGTTGGCTATACACTGCCGCCACACGTGCCACAGAACGGATTTATCTATTGCGATAGCGGTTTATTGCCATATAATTTGCATATATCGCAAAAAAGCAGTACTTTTGCACTCGCATTCAAAAAAAGAGCAGCACTCACAATGAAGAAACGGGTAATAGGCATCGGCGAGACGGTTTGGGATATTCTTTTCAAGAATGACCAACCGCAAAAGGCAGTTCCGGGCGGATCTACCTTTAATAGCATCGTATCGCTCGGTCGTGCGGGTGTCGATTGTGCCATGGTGACAGAAGCCGGTGATGATCATGTGGGCGACCTGATTTGTCAGTTCTTGCGCAACAACGGTGTTACTACGGACTATGTATGCCGCCATGCCGGCACCAAATCACACCTCTCGTTG
>JAEEHO010000073.1 GCA_016280845.1 Paludibacteraceae bacterium
CGCAACGCAGGGGCTCGAGGGCGCCGTCGCTACGCAGGAGGGCTGAAACAATGAAGATCGAAGAGCGCAAGATTCCCGTGAGGGAGATATTCGACGGCTACGTCGATTCGGCGGAGCTTGGCGTCAAGGCATACGGCGGGCGGCTCAACATCCGTCCGGCGTTCCAGCGCGAGTTCGTTTACAAGCCCGCGCAGCGCGACGCGGTTATCAATACCGTGCGGCACGGTTTCCCGCTCAACGTGATGTACTGGGTAAGGAACGGCGAGGGCGGCTACGAGATGCTGGACGGGCAGCAGCGCACGATTTCGATCTGCCGCTACCTGAACGGCGAGTTCTCGATAAACCACCAGACCGTCGCAAACCTGACGGCGGAGGAGCGCGAGGCGATACTCGGCTACGAGCTCGTGATCTACGTGTGCGAGGGGACGGAGCGCGAGAAGCTGGACTGGTTCGACGTGGTGAACACGGCGGGCGAGAAGCTGACGGCGCAGGAGCGGCGCAACGCCATCTATGCCGGGCCTTGGCTCAACGAGGCGAAGAAGTATTTCTCCAAGACGGGATGCCCTGCGGTGCAGCGGGGCGAAAAATACCTGAACGGATCGGCGATTCGCCAGCAGGTACTGGAGACTGTCCTTGGCTGGATTGCCGACAGAGACGGTGGCGAAATCGAGGACTACATGTCCGCGCACCAGCACGACGCCGACTGCGCTGATTTGTGGGGCTATTTCGAGTCGGTCGTGAACTGGGTCGCGGAGACATTCCCCGTTGCGCGCGTGAGGCTGATGAGGGGCTTGCCGTGGGGAGAGTATTACAACAAGTACGAGGGAAAGGTGGTTGATCCGGCGGAGCTGGAGAAGCGGATAGCGCAGCTTCTCCGGGATGATGAGGACGTCGGTGACATCACCAACCAGCGCGGCATATACGAGTATCTTCTCTCCGGCGACGAACGGCATTTGAGCATACGCCGCTTCTCAGACAAGATGGCTCGAACGGCCTACGAGCGGCAAGGGGGCAAATGCCCGAAGTGCGGCAAGAAGTTCGCCATCGAGGAAATGCAGGCCGACCACATCACGCCGTGGGCGAAGGGCGGGCGAACCGTCACCGAGAACTGCCAGATGCTCTGCGCCGACTGCAACCGGCGCAAGAGCGACGCATAGGCGACGGGGGCTATGGCAACAATCGGGCGAGAACATGCGAACGGCATTTTTGTGCGAAATCCCCTGCGCGGGGGACGTCGCTTTTGTCACAGCCGCAACGCCGACACCTTCGGCTACAACGAACGCGGAGAGGTTGTTTTCTCACGCAGAGGCGCGGAGAGCGCGGAGGAGTCGTATGAGTATGACGACATCGGCAACTTGCTCAATTCTGTTTCTGCGGGCGTCGTCACGAACTCCTACACGGCCAACGAACTCAACCAGTACACCTCGATTCTCTGCGCCTCTGCGCCTCTGCGCGAGCCAACTTACGACCTCGACGGCAACATGCTTTCGGACGGCACACTGTCATTCACATACGATTACGCCGGACGCCTGGAAACGGTATCCTCAAACGGTGTCACGCACGTCACGAACTTCTATGACGCCAAGTCGCGCCGCGTCAGGAAGGTCACGCAGGAGGCAACGACTACGTTCTTCTACGACGGCTGGAACATCGTAGAGGAGCGCGTCGCCTACACAAACGGAACGGCAACGACTATTCACTACTATTGGGGCAAAGACATCTCTGGCTCATTGCAAGGTGCAGGCGGTGTCGGCGGTTTGCTTTATCTGACCGTCGATGGCATAATCTACATTCCATGCTACGACAACAACGGCAACATAACGCGCTACCTCGACCAGAACGGCAGCACCGTTGCACAGTACACATACGACGCATTCGGAAAACTCATCGCCAAGTCCGGCCCGCTTGCAGATTTCTTCCGCCACCGCTTCTCTTCAAAGTACTTCGATCCCGAATCCGGCCTCTACTACTATGGCTACCGATTCTACAATCCGATCCTTATGCGCTGGCTCTCAAGAGACCCAATAGATGAAGAAGGTGGCTTGAATCTGTATGCTATGTGCGAAAATCAAATGGTGTTTCAGATTGACGCATTTGGCACCACCACAGCGGGTGAGATTATAGACAGTTTCTTCTCATTTGATGCTACTGGGCCTAAACTATGGGTTATGACGGAAGATGATCCGTACACAACATTTGTACGGAACTGGTGGCCAGTTGAGAAGCGAATCAAAAAAATCAAGTCCATAGTGGCAAAAAACTCAAAAAAATGGGCGAGAAACCATATAACCACGCTAGGTTGGAAGCCACGGCTTGGATACAGTTTTGATCCTCATGCAGGATACAACAAACTGAGAAGCAACCCTCCGGGTACAGATCCTAAGACAGCTCGCGACGCATACGCGATATACTATTTTTCAAGAATCCAAACCGATAATCTTTATGCCTGCGCCATAGGGTCATTTAGGTTGATTGCAACTGTTGATGAGGTGTCTCTGGAAAAATGTCGTGCGACCATAAATATATGGATGTACAATGAAATGAGCAAAAAATCCTTTGGCCATTATGCTAGGCATTGGTTCTTTAAAGGAAGTAAGATGTACTCGCAATATATGTGGTGGAATTGGAAAGAACATATCAAGTTCAACAATAAAGGAGAATACAAGGATGAAAATGGCGATAAGGCGTCCTCTTGGCACGGCGTACAGATCGACACGAGCGAAACATGGCATTAAATTCCATTGCGGGGTTGTCATCATGTTTCCCGTCATTGTTATAATGGCAATGTACATGATGCCATTACGACCGGATCCTGAGTATGCTGACAACATGCTTCAGGAGACCGGGCTTGACTTCGCACAAATGAAGATTCAGATCGAAGAGAAGTGCTGTGACGATAGCTTTATTGACGCTGCCGTGTTTGCCAAGTTGAAGGTTGAAAAAGGCCAGGAGGGCGCAATCATAGCTAAGATGAATGAATTCCCGCAAGAGCAGGCGGGCATAATCCTTGGCAACGTGCCGTCGTGGTGGAAACCGAGTCCCAATGCCGTAAGAATCTCGTATTATACCGATAGGATGTCTGCTTCGCCAGTTATCCTAGCATATATTGACACACAAGAATGTGAAACTCACATCTACATTGTAATAATACCAGTCTGAACATTCGTGGTACGACGGCGTATTCTGGCTATGCCATGGGCGGTCAATCTGCCGGTCTTGAAAATGCTATAATACCCACATGAAATCATGGAACGAGATACGGAAAGCGGCGACGGCGTTCTCGAAACGCTGGAAGGGGGCATACGACGAGAAGTCGCAGGCGCAGAGCTTCCTCAAGGAGTTCTTCGCCGTGTTCGGCGTGGACGCCGTCACCGTCGCGACATTCGAGCACCGCGTGAAGTTCTCCGACGGCTCGCAGGGCTACGCCGACTGCTTCTGGCAGGGCAAGATACTTGTCGAAATGAAGTCGCGCGGCAAAGACTTCGACGCCGCGTTTCAGCAGGCCCTTGACTACGTTCGCGCATTGCCCGATGCCTCGCATACTCCTCGCGCAATCGTCGTCTCGGACTTCGCCCGCGTCCGCTTCTACGATCTTTCCCGCGATTGCGCACTTACGCAGTTTGCGCTAAAGGACTTGCGCAAGTTCGTGACGCTCTTCGGCTACATGATCGGCGCGGACGAGCGCGGCGAAATCCGCGAGCAGGACCCCGTGAACCGCAAGGCCGCCGAGAAGATGGCCGCGCTCCACGACGCTATGAAGTCCGTCGGCTACGCGGGCCATCCGCTCGAAGTGTACCTTGTCCGGCTACTCTTCTGCCTCTTCGCGGAAGACACCGGAATCTTCAAGCCCAGCCAGTTCTGCGACTTCATCGGACAGCGGACTTCCGCCGACGGCAGCGATCTCGCGGCAAAGCTCGCCGAGCTTTTCCAGGTGCTGAACACGCCGCCCGAGAACCGTCTCGCGACGCGCGACGAATCGCTGGCGGAGTTCCCGTATGTCAACGGCGGCCTCTTCGCCGAATTCCTGCCGATTGCTGCGTTCTCGCCCGAAATGCGCCGCGCAATCCTCGACTGCGGCGAACTCGACTGGTCGAAGATTTCTCCCGCCATATTCGGCGCGATGTTCCAGGGCGTCATGGACGAGAAAGCCCGCCACGACCTCGGCGCGCACTACACGAGCGAAGAGAACATCCTGAAGCTCATCAAGCCGCTTTTCCTAGACGCGCTGCGCGCTGAGTTTGACTGGATCGCGGGAAATGTGCCTGCGGCGCTCAAACACGGAGGAAACGGAGAAACAGAGCCACGGAGTCGCGATGGGAAGAGTGGGCAGGCGCAACTACCAAACACTCTCCGTGCCTCCATGACTCGAAACGCTCCGTGTTTTAGCGCCGCAGGCCCAAGTCCAGCAGGCAAACGGCGCAGAATGTTGCTTGAAGCTTTCCACGACAAGCTCGCGTCGCTCACTTTCCTCGACCCAGCGTGCGGATGCGGCAACTTTCTTCTCGTTGCATACCGCGAACTGCGCCGCCTCGAAATGGACGTCCTCGAGGAACTGCACAAGGACGACCCCGGCCAGTTCCTCGACATAACGCAGCTCTGCAAGGTCAGCGTCTCGCAGTTCTACGGAATCGAGATCGAGCCGTTCCCATCCGAGATTGCCCACGTCGCGCTGTGGCTCATGGACCACCTCTGCAACATGGAGGTCGCAGACCGCTTCGGACAGTATTTCGCCCGCATCCCGATCAAGGACGCGCCGCATATCGTCTGCGCGAACGCGCTCACGATGGATTGGGGGAACCTCTTAGCCTCAAAGGACACAAAGAGCACAAAGGATTGCTTCGACTACATAATGGGCAATCCGCCGTTTGGTGGCAAGAAGGAACAATCGCTGGAGCAGAAAGCCGATATTGCCCGTGTGTTCGGGTTGAAGAAGGCATCATCTGTTCTTGACCATGTGACCGCATGGTACAAGAAGTCGATTGATTTGATTGAGGGAACGAAAACTGAATGTGCTTTTGTTTCCACCAATTCAATCTGCCAAGGAGAGCATATCCCGGCTTTCTGGAACGAGTACATCTTGCCGCGAGGGGTCCATGTCAATTTTGCGCATCAGACATTCAAGTGGTCGAACGAGGCAAAACGAAATGCAGCTGTCCATTGCGTTATAGTCGGTTTCTCCTTTGTGAACCATGCCGACAAGCGTCTGTTTTCATACGACGCTCCGACCGGTAAGCCGCATGAGGCCGTTGTATCGAACATAAATGCATACCTCTACCCTGCCGACAACGCGCTGATCGAGCGGCGCGACAAGCCTGTCAATGCACCATTGCCGATGTGCTATGGTAACGTTCCACTTGAATGGGGTACGCTCATGCTCACGGAGGAAGAACGCGCATCTTTCATCGCCGCTGACCCAAGATGCGAACCGCTCATTAAGTTCTGCATGGGCGGTGACGAATTCCTCAACGGCGGCAAGCGTTACTGTCTCTGGCTTGTCGATGCTGCGCCGATGTTGCTGAAGTCGCTTCCGATGGTAGCCCAGCGCGTCGCCTTGTGCCGCGAGAAACGCCTTGCCAGCAAGGATGTCGGCGCTCGCAAACTGGCAGATCGCCCGACGCAGTTCCGCGATACGAACAATCCCGACACGGCAATCGTCATACCCAAAGTCTCGTCGGAACGCCGCAAGTACATACCGCTTGGATTCATCGGGAAAGACACGATTGTCACGGGTACGGTTCTGATCATCCCCAACGGCACGCTTTACATGCTCGGCGTCCTTTCGTCGGCAATCCACATGGCATGGATGAAAGCTGTGGGCGGCAGAATGGAAATGCGGTATCAATATTCCAAAGACCTCGTGTACAACAACTTCGTTTGGCCGTCGCCGACGGACGAACAGAAGGCGAAGATAGAGGGGACGGCACAGGCAATCTTGGATGCCCGAGCGAAATATGCCGACCAGACGCTTGCCGCGCTCTACGACCCGCTCTTCATGCCGCCCGATCTCGTGAAAGCCCACGCGCACCTCGACGCGCTTGTTGACAAGGCATACGGCCTGAAGCCGTCTGCGACGGATTCTGAGCGCGTTGCCTTGCTCTTCAAGATGTACGCAGTGAAAGTGTCTGGATGATGCATCGACACGCCATATCATCACGTAGGCATATACGTTCGCGCCGCGTCCGCAAGGACACGCCAGAGGCGACGACTACGTTCTTCTACGACGGCTGGAACCTCGTAGAGGAGCGCATCGCCTACATGAACGGCATGGCCTCGACGATTCACTACTATTGGGGCAAAGACCTCTCTGGCACTCTTCAGGGCGCGGGCGGAGTCGGCGGGCTGCTCTACCTCATGGTCTCCAACTCCAACTCGCAGCTCCAACTCTATGTCCCGTGCTACGACAACAACGGCAACGTCACTTGCTATCTCGACCAGAACGGCAACACCGTGGCGGAGTACACATACGATGCCTTCGGCAACTCTATCTCGCAAACCGGCCCGTTTGCAAATTTCTTCCGCCACCGCTTCTCAACGAAATACTTTGATGCCGAATCCGGCCTCTACTACTACGGCTACCGCTTCTACCACCCCATCCTCATGCGTTGGCTCAACCGCGACCCTATCGAAGAAGATGGAGGGTTGAATTTGTATAGGTTTTGTAATAACAATGGTATATATCAAATCGACAGTCTCGGATTGTATTTGTGGTATGTGCTATATTATGACGAGCCGAACAACAGTAACGGGAATTTCAAACGCGCAGCGGAAACCTGTAAAAATAATATTGAAAAATCTTCGCATTTCAACTCCAAGTGTGACTCTGTTGAAATGTATAGCATACAGACTACAAATGATTTCTTTAGCGTGTGGACAACACTAAATGCCCATAGTAGAAGAAAGTCAAAACGAGTAACGCGCTATCAAGTTAAAGGGTTATATTTGTTTACCCATTCTGGAGCAGGTAAACTTTATCTACTCAACTCAACGGCGCAAGCCAGTCAGATTAAGACGCTTCCAACATTGAATTGGGCCTCTAAGGCTGAAATTCATTGCTTGGGATGCAATTCTGGTGTTGAAAATGGCTCCGGCGATTCCTTGGCCGGTAGTTTTTATGAATCACAAAAAGTCCCAGCTTTGGGGCAATCCGCTTCAAGTTCATTCTCAAGTGATCCGAATAAGAAGTCAAAATGGGGTGTAGTTCTTGGCTTTTCTGATGTATATCTCTGGGCATTTGACGAAGACGGAAATAAAATGCCCCCTGTTCAGTATCCAAAGAAGCCGGAGAGTTCACGATGAAAATCAAATTCACCAGAATCAACCTAATAGCCATTGAATTGATTGGTGTCCTACTGTTGCACTTGAGTGAAATCGCAGTCCGATTCCCATGCAACCACACGAATGCATTGATGTTCAACTATAGAGATTGTATTTTTGCTTTGGCGATTTTTGAGATAGCCTATTCAGTATTCAAGCGAGAGGTTTGCGCAACATTCTGGCTAATCCTCATGTTTTCATTCGCAATTCCTATATTTGAGGACAAATGTAACATTCTCATCCCTTATGAGACATGGATAAACCGAGGAATGCCAGATTGGGGTCATCCAACTTCTGTGAAAGTTGACTTGGAGGTCGGCTGTGAACAAAAGTAAACTAACCTGCGTTATCTGTCGCGGTTTTAACAAGTTCTTCGATGTCCCAAAAGCAGATGGGAGAACGCCAGTAACCTTTCGCACAGCTATTGTCATAAAAAAACGAGATTTTTATGACGAATGGGATGTGTACGATGCGTTGTTCTGGCGTATTATTCAGCGCATAGCCATTGATTTGAACGCCGAGATTAGAATTCGGTGTCCTGAATCTGAAACGGGTGAGAAGCACTCGCTGGATTACATGGGGACAGTCCCGAATGCCGCTAACTTAAGGCTCATATGACCTCCTCCGGACGATACTCTGATCGCGGTTTTGTCAGCAGGGGATAAGGCTTTGGACGTCGCTTGACGGCCCGCACGTAGTTTTTCCGCGTCCGTTTCTCCAGCGTGTCC
>JAEEHO010000074.1 GCA_016280845.1 Paludibacteraceae bacterium
GGAACCATGCCACCTTGCTGGAAGCCTACAACAACGCTGCACTTAATACGGCGCAGCATAACACCTACGGAGATATGGACAAGACGAAAGACCCGAGCCGTGAAATAGCTGTTGTTAAGGAGCTGCTCGGTCTGACCGACGCGGAAGCTGCCGGCCTTGAAAGTCAGCTCACGGATTTAAAAGCTCAATGGACGAACGCAAGCTCCGAGAGCGACCGCGCCGCAATTAACGAGCAGGCGGAAGCGATCCGCAACAAGTACGGTTATTCCGCAAACAGCGACAAATACACCGACGGCGGCTTCATAAACATCAACAGCCTTGCGAATGCAACGGTAGCCAGCGGAGGCACTGTACCCGGCACAACGCCTACGACAACGCCTACGACAACGCCTACTACCACTCCCACGGAGAGCGACGAATTTTATATCACTGTTTCTTCCAGCGCCGGAGGTACTGTATCTCCCAGTGGTATTGTCAGCGTAACGAGAGGAAACAACAAGTCCTTTACGTTTACGCCGGATGACGGGTATGCACTGGATAGTGTAGCTGTAGATGGTGCGGTAGTAAGCACAAGCAGTAATAGCTACACCATGGTAAATATCACGTCCAACCACACGCTCAGAGCTACATTTAAGCAGGCGAGCAGTTTCGATGTAGGTTTTGACGATGGTACGCCCGTCACCGACCGCAACGGCAACGACCTCACCGCGAGGAACGCCACTATCAAGAGCGGCTACGGTGTATTCCTGCACATCCCGGTAGATGAGATGGTAAACCTCGCGGAAACGCCCAAAGCTACAATGAAGGCGACGTTCTTTAAGAACAGGAACGCTGAGCACGAACTTGTGTTCGTCAGCAGCGGCAGCAGCGGATACTTCGAGCTTCCGGTTAACTCTGAAAGTCCGACAGGTGCAAAATGTGCCTATATACCCGTAGGCGCAAAGGACAAAAAGTACGACATCACCGTAACCATCACAGCGAAGGGTGTTGACGGCAATAACTACAGCCTTACGCACACATACACCATCGAGGTCAAGGGCAGCATGTACGACGACGTACAGTTCTCTTAATAACGTAATTAATATAGCCTATTAAGCAGGCAAAAGCAGCCCACCGGGCTGCTTTTGTTATTGAGTCCACACAAAACATTGACAAAAAATTAATAATGTGGTATAATATATACATCCTCGAAAGGAGGAACGGTTGATTGCCCAACCGAAGCTGCTGGTTAAGGTGCCTATAGCATTACGGCAGCAAAAGAGCGCAGGAAAACAGTTAGTACCTATCATTATGGAGAAGCTGTCTACTGCGCTCAACACGAACTGCATAAGCGGGTTGCTCGTACTTTGTGCAGCTTTGCCGTCGCAATCTGCACACGGTACGTGGAGGCAAAGCTGCGGCTGGGGGCGATAAAAATCGCAGATGACGTTGCAACCTACACGCGGCGCATGGAGGCAAAGAGTTGTCAAGGATTTCTTGACAACTGCCGCAGAGTCGCAACCCGCACGCGGTACGTGGAGACAAAGGCTCAAAAATAAGGGAGATAAGTGTAATGTTCTTGCCGCAACCCGTACGCAGCACGTAGAGGCAAAGCAGGAATTTAACATTCCGCGTTTTCTCGACGCATCGAACCATACATATCAAAAGCTTGTTTTCCACGCAGAAAGTGGTATAATACAATCAGCAAAATCGAAAGGAGCATAGGAATTGAAAAATAGCAAATATAAGATTATTGCCTTCGCACTTGCAATAGCCATCTGCTTGTCTTTTGGCGCAAATGCTTTTGCAGCGGAACCCGGCACAATGGTCACACAGAGCACAGATAAGCTTGAGGTCCGCGTTAACGGACATCTTACGCAGTTTCCGGATGCACAGCCTTACATTGATGAGAACAGCCGCACTCTCATCCCGCTGCGCTTCGTCACCGAAGCTCTCGGCGCTGAGGTGAGTTGGAATCAGTCAGCAAAGATTGCGTCTGTAGAGAAAAACGGCATCCGCTGCGATATCACCATCGGCGAGGCGGATATGCTTGTTACCGAGAACGGCAACACTTCTACAGTTACAATGGACACGCAAGCGGTTCTAAAGAATAGCAGAACATTCGTTCCCATCCGTTACGTCGCTGAAGCTCTCGGCGCGTACGTAGATTACAGCAATTATTACCGTACTGTTGGCATCTGGCAGAGTGTTTTTACACCTGAGCAGATAGAGTATCTTCAAAGCTTGCCGATAAATTATAAAATGCATTATACCGATAGCTACAAAACTTTCATCGACGAATTCAGCGGCCCGTATACAAGTTACCGCACAGAAGACGGCTTTGAGAGTTTTGCAACCGCCAGGGAATACGTATACAGGAATATAGATACGTCTCCAGTCAATATGCAATGGACTGGTTGGGTTCCGTCTACTGAAGATGATTCGGGAGTATTGTTAGATAAGTTCGTAACGGAAGCGACGTTGTTATACATGCGTGATGAAGAAGGGAAAGGAACATCAGAGGATGTAAATCTTTATTTTGATTCTGCGCTTGTATACCAGCCCAATATACAAAGCGACGCTTTTGTCCTCAGAGGCATTGCTGTTACTCCCGGCCCTTATTACTATGTCATAGATGTTCGCTGCGGCAGAAACGCCAACTCCGGCGGAGCGCATTGCGATTATTATAGTACGGATTTCTCTGATAAAGGGTTACAGTATTTTGATGTAACGAGTGTGCCGTTCAAAGCAAACAATCTGCCTGCGAAGGCCGTTACGACGGACATTCAAAACTAAAATCCGAAAACATTTATACCCCGCTGGGAACAACCTGCGGGGTATTGCTGTGCTTGCTACGGCTCTTTAAATTTTAGGTTGGGATCTGGCTCCTGACAGCAAGAAATGTCTCTTTTGGGAGTAGGTTTGATTCTGGCTTTTCTTTAAAGTTTAGGTTGGACAGATTGTTTCGTGCAGGGGTTTGAAAAAGGTGTTTCTGTA
>JAEEHO010000075.1 GCA_016280845.1 Paludibacteraceae bacterium
CTTGGTTTTTGATACCGGCAGGGCTTTGTTCCCACTGACCACCTACACGGTGCGGGACGAAGAGACTTAAAAGACTAGAACTAAGGCGTGGGCTGAGCGACCGTGCAATGGCTCCAAATACGGCTAAAGCAAGGAAGCGGGAAGCTCTCGCAACGGACTGACACATCATCTGTCTCAGTTGAGACATGGCGAGTTACGATATATTTACCAGTCAGGCACGCAATAGCATCGACATCATAGTCAACAATGGCCTTAGGATTCACTTTAGAGGCAGCACCACACATAGTCTTGCCGCATCTCGGAGCTGTCACACAGCAGAACATCTCCCCTAAGTAAGGAGTCCACGTACCGTCGGCAGCCTCGTATCCACCGTTATAGACGATGATCTTTAGACGATAGCCGTCAAAGAGCATGTCACCAATTACTTCACAATAGTCCATGATTTCTGGGAACAGATTGTCTCTCGATTTCTCGTTGGCAATAACGGTGAAATGAATCTGGTTGTTGAGCAGTCCGAGAGCGTCCATGTCAGCACGGAGAGCGTCCCATGCATCAGGTGTCAGTAACAGGTCTTCAGCGCGTCCGCCGTGATTGCGGAGCTCATGCATGGCTTTGCAAACATCTTTATACGGAGTTGCACCAGAGGCACCCCATGCAACAGAAGCCTGAACGGCCTGAGGATTGGATGCGAGAGCGGGATCGTAAAACTGAACATCGCAAGTGACAGGAGAACTGTCAACAGGTGACGTGTCATACTGAAACTGGACTGCGTTGTCCTGAAATGCCATTGCACAGAGGCGCTCGATTGAACGGCTCACACGGTCGGCGCAACGGACGGCTTTGAGTTTAAGAAGACCGTTAAAAGCGTCTGCACGTGTCGGGCGGATATTCCCCTGAGGCTTCGAGAGCTTTTCAAACATGATACGGTCTTTGTCGTTAGAAACGGTATCAATTCCGTCGCTAACTGCCACACGAGGGGGTTCGACAGTCTGAGAGAAGAAGGTTGTCGTGTTACCATCTGCATATCCTTGTTTCAGGAATGCACCACTCTTACGGTCGCCATTATCGTAATCGATAAGCAGTTTTTTGGAATCAAAAATGTCCATCTCACCAGTCGGGAAATAACGCTCCTGAAGAAGTTTATCCGACGGCATTTCTACAATAAGCGTATTTACCTGGGTGATGGTATCGGTAATTGCAATAGTTGTAGCCATATTCGTGCTCCTTATGTATTACTTGCGTTTAATGTAATCAGCCATGATGGCGTCAAAATTCTTATAAGTTGCCTTAAAACGCTGTGACTCCTCTTCAGGTGTCTCAACAACAGCAACAGACTTTACAGAAACGCTAGGCATCGGTGCGCAAACAGCAGAGAGTTTCTGCATCAGAGCCTTGCGGCGTGCCGAAGCAGAAGGCTGTGCTTCTTCATCATCTGCCTTTTTACCCTCACCTTCGAGAACGCTTAAACGATGTTCAATTCCCTCAAGACGCTGCACAATAGCTTCCATCAGATCAATGTCTTCATCGGCTTTTGGTGCATCTTTTCGTTCATCGCAACCGCTCTCGGCTTCGGGAGCATCCTTTTTCTCTTCCTCATCGGGCTTGCGCTCGATTTCTTCCTCTGCGGCTTTAGCTTTCATTTCTTCCGCCATAGTCTTTTCCTCCTGTTTGGTGGATAGATAGGCGGCGAGCTTGTACACCGCCCGTGATTCACTACTGCTTTTGATATAACCATCAGCAAGACCGACTTTGACTGCATCTGCTGCATCAAACCAACGATCTTGTGATAAGTCTTCATCCGAATAGGTTGGCATTCTCCTACGTACTAACGCAATCTGCTGAGCGTTTGCCCTCTCAATTCCCTCATCTGAACCGCCAAATGCACTGTGAATTAGTATCTGTGAACCCTCAGCCATGTAAATATGATCACATGCTAGAGTTACATCTGATGCGGCAGACGCAGCTATCCCATAGACATTTACAGTAAAGTCCACACCACGCCCTTGAGCCTGTGCAATCATCTGACAAACACCGAGTCCAGCGAAGACAAGACCACCGTGTGACAACATCTGTATGGTGACATGACTATTGTCTTCAACAGTTGCAAGGAACTCTGCGAAATCCCGTGCCGTACTTTCTTCAATGTCTTCCATCATGTAATAAGTATAATCAGACATTTTCAGTCTCCGTTGGTTCTGGTTTTGGTTTTCCTGCCGCACGATGTCCATAAACTGCCAACGCCGCCTCATCTGCATCAACAAGACCCATATCAATGGCGAGTTTATACGCCTCCAGTTCAACTTTTGGATCGAGTGCGGCTAGACGGGGAGCACGCCATATCGCCTCGCTACCCAATGATTTAGATATGTACAAAGCAGCATCATTCCCAACTGTGTCCTTTATTGTCTCATAAGCAAATACTTCAAACACAGGGCGAACAAACCTAGATATGAAATGAGTCCTCACTTGTGCATACTTTTGCCCTGCCTGAATGATCGCCGCCCGTGACGCACTGTAACTGCTGTTGAAGGATAGTTTCAGGACTTCCGCAGGGAGACCCACAGCGCTTGCAATAAGCTCTGTTGTGGCATCCATGTATGAAGCAAAGTTTGTATTTGGATGTGTGGACTGCAAAAACTTAATGTCCTCGTTATCAGCGAGATGCATGAATCGTCCAGACGTTATCGGTTTTGCACGCGGATTGTATAAGTTTTCCCTTGCTTCCTGCCCATTGTATGCAACTTTAAAATCAGGGGTTGGTTTGTCTGAATCGTCATCATTTTCTTCAGTACTGACATTGGGAGTGTGTTCACTGTCAGCCTCACCATCATCTTCTTCGTCTCCAGAGACAGGAACCAGTTCCTCCATACGGCTCAGCAATTCAGGGGCAGTTTCATCATTCACAGGTTTCTGGCTTGTGATAAAACCATACAAACTCGCCTGTAATGCAGCTGCATTTCCTTCACTCTGAATGTATGCGGATTGTAAGAACAACTGTTCAATGACAGGCGAGAGCAAAGGAACACCACGATACTGTGCAGGGCGCTTCGGCATGAAGACGAACAGGCATAAAGGCAAGCCTGTATCCGGGTCTTCAATCGGAATCCGCTCAATCTGGTCTGCACAAACCGCCCACGGTCGTTCGATAGCTTCTTTGAGTATCCACAGAGCGACCATACGTCCGTCGTTGTCAAGCTCTACGCCGTCAACAATTCGATTACCATTCTCTCTATTTATCAGCTTAAAGACACCATCAACATACGCAGGACGGGTCTTCTCGCACATATAGTACGGACTGATGACACGGTCGCTCTCTATTGCAGTCCATGAATATTCATCGGGCTTCCTGACAAATACAATATCACCTGAGAGCATCATGTTCTCTATGGCAAGAGTCTGCATCTGTCCAAAATCAAGAAGTCCCTGTCTGTCAAGCGTACATTCCTTGCTTGCTAATGCAAACCGTGACGATACAATAGGCATCACCCATTCATAATCTTTTGGTATAAGTGATGGTTCCTTTGGTGTAGAATATGAAATCCCGCTACCTACAACACCGCCAACATAACGATCAATAGCAGCGGCTGCCGCAGGGTTACTTATGGCAAGCTGTCGTGAATGAGAAACGAGAAGCCAACGAGATAGCAAGTCAACCATTGCCGTTGAGGACATGGAGTTCATCCCAGCAAGTGCTGCGCTACCTAATTGGGCACCATAACCCACATTTATGGGAGGGAAACCGTACAAAGGATTAACGATCATTGCTTACCTCTTAGAAATAGCGAATATTCGTTGGATTCTGATAGTATTGGTGCTCAACATATCTACGACTCCTGCCGTGTAGAAGTGCATCAAGTTCTTCCCACTCCAACTCACACTGTTTCAAGAAATCGAGAAGGTCTTTTAGAGAGCCAAAATTCCTGGAGATATTGTGATGCCCGAGTGTATATGCTTGTATTCTACCATCGGCAAAGTCAGCCGCCGCCTGTTTAAGCATCGGTATAATCTCAGATAGTTCAATCCAATGCTGTTCGTACCACTCGCGTCTTGTTATCCATTTGACTTTCTTGGTCATTGCGCACCTCCGAATATCAAACCCCAATGGATTAGATATGGAGGCGTTGAAAAAGATGGCTAAACGACAACGTGGTAAACGCAGACAGATAAACTTAGAACTGAACGAGGGCGATCTTCTTCGTGAATGGAAAAAGCGTGTTGGAATTGAGCTGTGGAAGTTTGCATCTCGGAATTTTCCACTTAATCGAAAGATGACGGGAAAAGACCTCTATGTCGATTCAGATACTCTTATCAATGCGATCATCCTCAAGGGGACTGTTCCCAACGCCGCAGACATAAAAGGATTCAGTGCGCCGACAAATCAAAGAGTTCCTGCAAAGCCACATCCAGTAGTCGTTTATGGGAAATGGAAAACCGTTTCGACAAAAACAAAAGTTGGTCGCATGGGAATATATGAGCGACCCACGACTTACTACGGCGGAAAGACGATAGAGCTAGGATATTACGGGGTGAAAGTTGGGAAGAGCCTCACGGCTTATGGATTAACGAACGATGGTGATGCTCTCCCTGCCTATTCGTATGATGCGGTTACATGGCTTGCCGACGAACAGGTTGACGAAGTTAAAAGGATTCTTGATGAATGCTTTATAGAAGTGTTTCACAAACCTCGGCAAATCGCCTGACCTCATAACAATTTTCACATGAGAGCGAAAAATGCCAAAAAAGAAAACACAAGAAAAAACGCAAGGTGGCGTGCCCGATTTCGAGTCCATGAGTGATGATGAGCTTGAACGACAAGCGACAATCCTGAAACTTAAAAAAGAATGGCTCGCAACGGAAAAAGAGCTGTTTACAAAACTTGAGAGGGAACGTGAACTTTGCAATATATCAACGGCAATACGAGAATTTCACAAGTTCCTGAATCCGTTTCGTGACTTCCTTGTTGCTCTGCCCAACCTTGTCAATGATATTGTTCCGCAGATGACGCCGGAGCAATACAAAGCGATTGAAGACGAAATCTCTGAGCAAACAACACGACTTGCTGAGAATGCACTACATCTCACGCTAGAGTCGTCACGTGATGAGAGGGAACAGTCAACTCAGATACAGCGGGAGAACCAACGGCGTTCAAATCGCATAAACGGTCGGAAACGGGAGAATTGAAATGTCTGATGACCGTTTATACAAACTTGAGGGAATCATAATCCCGAAAAAAGAAAGCGTCACATCATGGGCGGAAACTCACCACTACCTCAAGCGAACTGGGAGTTATCTTTCATACAGAAAATACCCATTCATGCTTGCTCCGACAGATTCAATGGGGCGGCTGCATGATACATTTGAAGTCGTTATCATGTGTCCTGCTCAGGCTTCCAAAACGACTGCCATACTTAATTTCATCGGATGGAGCTTGAAATATCAACGTGAGAACGGACTTCTCATCCTAGACAATGCCAATAATGCGCAGAAACTCGCCAAAAATCGAATAAAGCCGTTCCTGATGAACTGTTGCGGATTACTTGACGATATAGCTAGGCAGGAGAGCCCAGATAAGTCAAACAGTGCGGTGAACATTGCTTTGGCGTCTGGCGTGAACCTGCTACTTGGGTCTGCGAAATCTGCATCAGACCTGTGTTCCCAACCCTGTGCGTTCGTTATGCTCGATGAGGTGGATAGATATGTGGAGCTGTCAGGCGAGGGCGATCCTGTCACGCTTGCCTCTGCTCGAACGAAGACTTACCGCAACTCGATGATTGTTTGCACATCCACACCGACTGTGAAGGATGACTCCCGCATCATGTCACAATGGAAATTGGGAACAGCCGAACGATGGGGCGTTATCTGTCCGACTTGTCAGCACTTTTTCTCACCTTTGTGGAAGGACATCGACTGGGGAGACCCCGACAAACCAACGACTGCATGTCCAACCTGCGGCGAGGTCTGGACTGAGACAGACATCATCGGTATGGAGCACAGGTACGAGCAAACAAACCCCTCACCAATACACGATGAGTACGGTAGAATCATGCGCTCCTATGCAATAAATGGGTTGCTTATGCACGACCAAACCAACTGGAAAGCCTTGAAACAGCTTGAGATAGCCGCTATCCATACAAGTGAATCAGCAATCCAGTCGTTCTATAACACGCGCCTAGGCGAAGTGTACGAGAGGCCATCAGAGATGA
>JAEEHO010000076.1 GCA_016280845.1 Paludibacteraceae bacterium
GTGTTGTGCTTAATTCCATCCGGATAAACGTATTTGATAGCGGATGGGGTAATGGTTATTTCCGGAGTAGATGGATTAATTGCAGGCTCCGGGAAAAAGATGATATGATCTTCTCCGTCTGTCTCATCATTATCGCCAAAGGCACCGATAAAGAGATAATTAATTCCATTGTACACACCTCCAGATAAATCTTCCCAATCCCAACGAATTTTCTTGCTGAAGTTAACCTTCATATATCGCTTGATTCCCTTTTCGTCCGTTGCTACAATGTGCGTCTCAATTTCATCACTTTGCATCCAAATATAACCCGGAGTAACACGCGAACAAGCAATACCAGAAACCTCTATGATATTTTCTTTAATGTCCAAAGTACCACATTGTCTGCGTTTAAACTCAGTGTTTTCCAGAACAGTATCACCATTAAGAATCAAAGTTCTTGGCTTAACCGCAAAAGAAGTTATACTTACAAGCATTAAACAACCAATAATAAAAATCGGTTTCATGATAGATATAATATTAAGTAATGATTATTTAATCATGCGTCCATCAAGTGAATAAAGATGATTGTTTCCTTGGAGGTAAAGTGTGTTGTTGTTTAGGACCTTCCTCCATTCGCTCTTTTTAACTCCATTGACAATTTCAATACCTTCAGCATATGGCTTAACATACTTATACAACGGAGGTTCACCATCATCATCACTAACCGTAAAGAACACATTGTTATTAAGCCAGCAGATGGCTTCTCCTTGCCATTCTTGCTCATACGAATGAATAGCCTGCGGCTGGCGTTTGAGCGCATCAGCGACACTCTCGTTCGGTTCTCGTTTCCACAATAACACCCACGAATACTCTTGATTGTGATCTTGAGCAGTATTATTTTGGTTTTTAATAAGGATATGGCTTCCGTCCGGAGAGATATCTGCTGCGGTAGCCAAATGGAATCCTTTGTAAGCCAATTCCACAGAGTCTTTCCCTTGCAATACCTTCCCTACTCCGATATCATCACTTTTTCCCAAATCACATACGTACTCCAATGTCTGCAATTCATCACCGTAATCAAGGCTCATGTCCAAACTAAACACCTGGCATACATCATAATACACCTTGGTCACAATATAGAGTTTCTGCTCTACGTTATCATACATCATTGACTCTGCATTGTGCTTGATACCGCCAGGGTATTGGAAATTGATAACCGAGGGGGCAATCGTCTGTGACTTGACATCGCCGATTGCCGGTTCCTCAAAATAAACGATCTTGTACTTACCTGTACTCGCGTTGTTATCGCCAAAGGCACCGATGAAAAGATAGTTCTTTCCATTGTACACGCCGCCGCACATATCCTCCCAATCGCTGCGACCTACCTTTGGAGTCAAATTTACCAGTTTTTGACGTGTAGTTCCTTTATCATCTACGGCAACAATGCAATCGGAGTAATCATCACTTTGCATCCATATATATCCCGGCGTTACACGCGAGCAGGCGATACCGGAGATTTCTACGAGCGCAGCTTTTTTCTTCAGGTCACCGATATAGACACGCTCATACTCGGTGTTCCACTCTACCGTATCACCATTGAAAACCAATGGTTTGGGTTCCTCAGCTTGTGCACATGCGCAGACCAACAACAAGCCACAAGTTAAAATACTATGAATTTTCATAATAACAGACTTATTACCTAGATTTATAGTTAAACGAAATAAGTTAATAGCCCATAGCGAGATACTACGGGCTATTAATTCACAAACTTTACTTAGACAATGCGTACATTGCGAAAGCTGCGCAGCAGATACCTGCTATTTGCAGCGGATTCGGAATAACGCTCAGGATGATTAGCGACAGCAGTACTGTTACCATCGGCGACAGACCTTCCATCGGCGAAACGATAACGGCCTTGCCATAACGATAAGCATACACAAGCGTCAATGCACCGATAGAGTTCAGAATCTGGATACCGAAGCAACCGCAACTTTTGCTCAGTGCTTGAGAACCTGCGAAGAAAGAAGCAGCCTCCGGAGTCATATAGTATGCTATAGGAATCAATACAAGACCCGAAATGGCCATCCAAACGAATATTGATTCAGCATCCATCGAATTGTTGGCAAACTTCATGAAGAAACCTTGGATACCCCATGCGAACAACACCAGAATAGCCAGCACAATCCACAACCATCCGCTAACAGGACTACCCTCTTGACCAGTCTCGAGCGAGAGCAGCAAGATAGCCACAAGCGCTACGGCAATACCGGCAACCTGCCACTTGGTAGCTTTCTCCTTGAGGAAAATAGCTGCCAGTGTGATAACGATAACCGGCGACATTGAGATGAACGGATAGATGATATAACTCGGGCCAAGTGTCAGCGCCTTGAAGAGCACAAGCTGTCCACCTGCACCCAGCAGACCAACGGTACAACCGAGCAGAGCGGATTTTTTGTCGTGCAAGAACTTGCCCTTGTTGATGATCAACGCTACGATTGCGCACGGGATCATCGTCAATGCCCAGATGATATACACAACAGTATCAGGTATACCATTCTGAATCTGATAGCCGGAGAATGCTCCCCATACACCCCAAGTCACTACTGTGATGAGGATAAAAAGTAACCAAAGTTTGTCTTTCATAATGTAAATTTTATAGTCGAAAGAATAAAGACCGTTTCACTCAAAGACAAAAGCCCCAAATGCAAACGTTCTACTCTTCCCTCGACGGATTAAACTTCTTCATTAACGAATATACGAGTTTTTGCACCTCTACAATCTTTGCATTGATTTGCTGAGATTGTTCCGATGTTATGTAATTCAATTCGTAAGCGAGCAACAATTCTGTTTCTAATTCGTAAGCAGAGCCTAAAGAGAACGACAAGAAATGTACTAATTCTTTTTGAGTCGGCCTACCTGCGCCCTCTGCTATATTCGAGGGGATAGAAACAACTGCGCGCTGCTCTTGCGATACTAATCCATATTGTTCATTTGTTGGAAAGGCCTTCGTCATCACATAAACATCTTTCGTAAGTTGCATGGCTTTTTGCCAAGCCACCAATTCTCTGAAATTATGTATTGTCATAACTAACTTTGCTTTGAGCACAAGTGCGGTCTTTTTTCTTTGAACGCAGTGGTCTTTCTACTATTTACTGAACATTAATGGTCGTCAAATAGTTGTAACCGGTAGTCTCGTCCCACATATTCTCATCAGCCAAGCGAATGCTGTAACGCGGATCGTTGTGCAGCGACTCATACGGATCCGGCAGATTGAGATAGACTTTATATTGTCCTTCCATGTTTGCATCGAGATTGAATGCAAGAGTAAAGGTATGCTCACCCGGCAACCAGAAACGAGGATCAACCGATGTTTGTGGATAAACAAACTTCTTGCTTGCATCGGTAGCACTAACAAAGATGAGTTCCACGTCACGCTTGTTCACAGGAGCAGCAAAGCCTCGATTGTGTAATTTGAAATAAACTTTGAACTCTTGTCCTGCTTTTGGTTTCTTGGTCACAAGAATTGTTTTTTCCAGATAGAGGCGATATCCCAAGCGACGCATTATAGTATCCATTGTACCATCCGTGCGCCACATATTCGTTACCGACTCACGATAATCACGATTCAAATACGTCCAATGGTATTTCGCCATTTCTTGAAGAGCATTTGCGCCATTGGAAGCGGAACATTTCTCACAAGTTTCGCCCCCCATCATCGTATATTTGGTATCTTCTGCCCAAAAGGCACGATCTGCTTTCCCATTATATGTTCCCACATCGGTTGACGAAGACACAAAACAGTCATTATGTCCACATATACGGGCTTTGTTTGTTGGTTGAAAGGCTTCTTCTTCTGTTAATGCGCCTTCCATTCCGCGCATCTTCAAATAACGCATTTTGAAGGACGGAGTACGGAGTGCCACTTGCCTGCTCTCCGGTACGGCTCGCAACAAGTGCTCCAAAACTTGCCAACGCGGCTCGAAATCTTCGTCAGTTGTCGGATTCATCTTGAAATTAGTGGTATAGTACCATTCTCCCCATACTCCAATCAAACCGCATTGCACACACAGAATAACGTCAGAGTGCTTTTGTAAGTAAGGCGCTATCTGGTCTATATGCTTATGTATCCATTCAGGAGTAGCATCCCATGGTTGACCTGTACTAGAATAGTCATACTTATATGAGAAACGTAAAATGACTTTACCTCCACCATTGCGCAGCGCATTCATATTACTGTCCAAACGAGACAAAAACTCTTGCGATATATCACAATCCATATAATCTGTTAGATAATATGAATGCAAGACAAGAGTCATCTTATAGGATGACTTGCGCAAATTATTGATTCCATTGGCATTTGCATAATTGGTAAGATCCGCAGATGTATAATACGTTTGTGAATACAATCCACGCTCTGGATTTGGGATATTCTCATCACTTTCTTCATAAGTGATTATTTTTCCTTTTGGCTCGTTCTCCGGATTGTTATTACATGCTCCCAAGAATATAGCACAAAATAATATAGGCAAAATATTTCTTAACATAGTAATATTATATACGTACACAAATAGTTTGGAATACTTACTCCACGGTGATTGTAGTCAAATAGTTATAGCCTGTTTTTTCATTCCAACAATCTTTGTTAGCTAAACGAATAGCATAACGTGGATCATTTGCCAA